>CALIWM010000101.1:0-4219 GCA_938046645.1 uncultured Gemella sp.
ATACGAGATTAAACGATACTTTTGAGTGAAATATCTTCTGAGGATGGATCAGCACCTATTCTATTAATAAAACAAAAGAAGAAGGTGGAAGAGTTTTTTCTGTAGGTACTACTTCAACAAGAACATTAGAAACAATTGCACGAGATAATAATGGGAAAATAGTTGCGGCTTCAGGATGGACAAATATTTTTATTTATCCAGGATTTGAATTTAAATGTGTTGACGGATTGATTACAAACTTCCACTTACCAAAATCATCATTAATAATGCTTGTAAGTGCATTTTATGACAGAGAAAAAGTTATTGAATTATACAACATAGCAGTTGAGAATAAATACCGTTTCTTCAGTTTTGGAGATGCGATGATAATAATCTAGTTTAAGAAAGGAATTATTTATATGAGAGATGTAAAAGAAAATGCAGTATGGTATGAACATATAAAAACTTGTAAACAATCTGGTGCAAGATTAGGTATTGTGCATACACCGCATGGTAGCTTCGAAACACCAGTATTTATGCCAGTTGGAACGCAAGCTACTGTAAAAGCAATGTCACCAGAAGAAGTAAAAGGAATGGGTGCAGATATTATTTTATCTAATACTTATCACCTTTGGTTACGTCCTGGTGAGGAAATTGTTGAAAAAGCTGGTGGACTTCACAAATTTATGAATTGGGATGGAAGTATCCTAACAGATTCAGGAGGCTTCCAAGTATTTTCTCTAAGTGAGATGAGAAAAATAGAGGAAGAAGGAGTTCATTTTAAAAATCATTTGTCTGGAGAAAAATTATTCCTATCACCAGAAAAAGCTATGCATATACAAAATGCTTTAGGATCAGATATTATGATGGCTTTTGATGAATGTCCTGACTATAATCATGACTATAAATATATTCGACAATCTGTTGAAAGAACAAGCCGCTGGGCTGAGAGATGTCTAGAAGCACATAAAAACCCTAAGACCCAAAGTATCTTCGGTATAGTTCAAGGTGCTGGATTTAACGATCTTCGTGAACAAAGTGCTAAAGATTTAGTGAGTATGGATTTTCCAGGATATGCTATTGGTGGTTTATCTGTTGGTGAACCTAAACACGAGATGTATAGAGTTTTAGAACATGTAACACCTTTATTACCGGCTAATAAGGCAAGATATTTAATGGGAGTAGGCTCTCCTGATGCACTATTTGAAGGTGTTTTAAGAGGAGTTGATATGTTTGACTGTGTGTTACCGACACGTATTGCACGTAATGGAACATGTATGACTTCTGAAGGGCGTGTTGTAGTTAAAAATGCTAAATATGCTGAAGACTTTACACCACTTGATCCTGAGTGTTCTTGTTATTGTTGTAAGAATTATACGAGAGCATATCTTCGTCATTTATTCAAAGCTGATGAAATCTTTGGGGCAAGATTAGCGACAACTCATAATATTCATTTCTTAATCAATATGATGAAAGATATACGTCAAGCAATTAGAGAAGATAGATTATTAGATTTTAAAGAAGAATTCTTTGAAAAATACGGACTAAATCAAGAAAATCCTAAAAATTTCTAAGAATTTAGTGAAAAAAGAACAATAAAGGTTTATTTTTTACTGAGTATATAGTAGAATAAATATATATTAAACAAACGGAGGTAAATTATGCAATATTCATATATTAATATTATTATGATTGTAGTTCTTTTTGCATTCATGTACTTCATGATTATTAGACCGCAATCTAAAAGAAATAAAGAATTAAAACTTCTTCAAGATTCACTAAAAGAAGGAGATAGAATTGTAACTTTCGCAGGAATTTACGGAGATATCGTAGAAGTAGGGACAGTAACAGTAAAAGTAAGAATTGCACCAAAAGTAGAAATCGAATTAGATAGAAATGCTATTCGTAGCTTAGTTGCAAAATAATAAGATTTAAAGCAGATTACAATAGTAATCTGCTATTTTTTTTGAAATTTTCATTAGTTATTGAGAGTTAAATTAAGTATATAGTATAATAAAAATTTTGAGAAATTATAAATGATTTAATTTAAAATTGTTATATTTAATAAGGTAATATAATGTTTTAGTGATTATTTGGATAAATATTGTAATAAATTAATTAGATACATTAGAAATATATCTATTTTATGGAATAAGCAGATGTAAAAATAATATTAAATTTAAGTTTGTTATATTATATTTTTTCGTGTATACTTAATGAATGTAGAAGTATTGGTTAACTAAAAATAATGTTAATTGAATTCTATATACATATATTTAAGTTAAATACTTGGAGGGAATATGTTTAAAAATAGTATTAATAAAAAAATTGTAAAATATGGAATAAAAAAATTTAGTTTTGGTATAGTATCAGTTGCCATTGGTTCATTGGTATTTTTAGGAGGAGTAGCTAGTGCGCATGAAGATAATAGTGAAAGTAATAATACTGTAATAGCAAGTGGTAATGCTAGTAAGGAAGAATCAAATATAACTAGACATGTTAACAATGTTGAAAATACAAATAATATCACAAGGGATAAAATACTAGAATCTTCTAATGGTAATAGTGCTAAAAATAAAGATTCTGTTGCAGTTTCAACTTCAGATAATTCATCAGTTATTAAATCTGAAAATAAAACTACTGTAACAAGTTCAGATTCTTCAAATGAAAATTTAAATGTTATTGATAAGCGAGTAGATGATAGTAGTGAAATTGCAAGTTTATTAACGAAGGTAATTAATAAAAATTCAGAAGAAAATAAAGTAATAACTGAAACACCTGGAAATACAGAAGAACCTGTAGAAAAAGGGACAAAAATCATTTCTAGACTTACTAGCAAATATGCTGAAGATATAGCAAAAGGTTATATAGGATTAGAGGGAGGTAAGTACGACAGTTTAATTTATAAGAAGGCAGTATTAGATCCAGATGGAGATGACGATGGAGATGGTATAGCAAATAAAGATGAATTATATATTTATAAAAAAGATGGACGTACTTATCTTGGATACGATATACATCCAAGATTAGCGGATACTGATGGAGACGGATTAAATGATAAAGTAGATGAGGATAAATTGATCTGGAATATATCAGCAAGGGATATGGCCATGTTTATAAATTTAGTTTATGAGAATGATAAAAAAATAGATGATATTCTTAAAAAAAATGCTCCAGCAGGAACTCTTTCAAATAACATTCAAAAGATGACTAACAATGAGCTTGGTCCATATTGGCGAGTAAAAGAAACATATCATCAAGATAATGGACTGGATGCGGTACTATTTGAAACAACTAATAATTTTCCATTTTTAAAAGGAGATAAGATTCAAGTTCTCGCATTTGCTGGTACAAATGTTGCTCAAGCAGGTGATTTAAAGGCCGATTTAGCATTGTTTTTTGGTAATGAATCGAACCAGAGTGAAGCAGCAATTCAATTAATGAAAAAAATTAAAAGTGATAGCACTATTACGAATTTATATATTACTGGACACTCGTTGGGAGGTTACCTATCTTTAAGAGCTACAGCAACAGCAGAAAAAGATAAATTCGGTAAGTATAGACAAACTTATACTTTCAATGCTCCAAAAGTTAAGAGTGGTTGGTTATGGGGAGTTCCTAAGGATGATGTAAAAATTTCTGAAGAACTTGCAAAATCTGGAAAGATAAAAAATTATTATACTGATAATGATAATATAATTCCAGGAAATCTTCAGCCTAGTAATAAAATAAGCATAGGTAAAAGTGCAGGAGCTCATTCATCAACGTCTTATTTTGAAAATAGAGTAAATTCAAATCCAGATTTTAATTTTGGAAAACGTCAAGGAATGGATGGAATTGGATATCGTGATGAAAATATAAATAAATTAAGTATAATTGATCCAGAAAAGGGTACATTGAGTAAGACATTCTTACCAACTTTAGTTGATGATAAACCAGTTTCGATAATGATTGGAGATAAACTTAAAGATAGAGATGTTCTTAATAAGATCAATCGTAATTTATTACCGGTAAATACTAAATTAGCTGTAGTTTCAACAGATGAATTAACAACGTTAGGTTTAAAACATGCTAGGGTTAAAGTTTCTTATTTAGATGATAATACTAGCAATAATATTGATGTTCCAATATCTGTAACAGAGGCGGATAAAAAAGAACTGATTTCTGTAGTAAATGCTGCAAAAAAACTAGTAGATTCAATCGTAGATTTATCTGATAAAACAATTAAATCAGTTGAAAA
>CALIWM010000102.1:0-3794 GCA_938046645.1 uncultured Gemella sp.
TTTTCTCTAAGAATTTTTACTGACCCCCAGTTTAACTGGGGGTTTAGTCATGCCTATTCGGCGTACAAAAAGAATGGCACCAACCATACATATGATTGGTGCCAAAGAAGGCTCGTAGGGTGAACACCCCAACATTTGACAGAGAGCCATAAAAAAGCCAATAGAGGAATCCTTCTGTTGGCGCAATTATTTACTCAAAATTAATATTTATTCTGATACATATGTCAATAAAGAAATAAATAAGAATACAATTAAAATTTAATACCATTTGCTTATTACTACCACTCTATTGTTCTCTAAATTTATAATGTATAATATAGCTTGAAAATAAGAATTTATACCAGTTATTTTAATAAGAATTTATTAAAATTAAATTCTGTTGTTTGCACACAGTTCCCTTTTGAATGTGGATATATTATCTGAAATTTGATATAGTATAAATTGGATTAGAGGTGAGATAATGAAATTAAGCGTTAGATTAGCTTTAGAAACTTTGCAAAATATAGAAGAACTAAAAGAACTAATTACTAAGGAAAATTTTGGAGAACTAACAATAACAAATGGCTTTGTAGTAAATCAAGCTTTTAGAGAAACTATGGGTATTACTGATTGGAAAAAAATAATTCAAGAAACTACACCTTTAGTTCAAAAAAAATTTGGTAAATTAGAAGATACACCACTAAAAACTAATCTTACAATTAATGATGATACAAAATCATTTATAGATGAGTTGAAAAAAGAATTTCCCCGATATACAGATACCAATTATGTGACAGTATCTTATATAATTAGAATTGTTGTCCGAGCAGCATTATTAAATAGACTTCAAAAATAGTAACTGTTATTGTTGCTATTTTTTTTACAATTATTTATTTTTTCTCTTTACAAGAGGGACAAATTATGTTATTATATAGTTACCTCTTATGAAGGGAATAATTAAGAACAAATCTTATTATGATTAAACTAATTTTAAATGCAGAAGAGACGATAACCGAAGCGAAAAGCCTAGTCAACCCAACCCCTTATTTTCTGCTTAATTGTAGAATAAAATTTAAGATCCTTAATAAATTTTGATATAATTAAATATAATTTTTAAGAATGAAAGCGATAGTGAAGATAACGACATGAATGGCGGACATAAAAAAAGACTCAATTCAATTTTTAGTAGATATTATAACTATTATAACACCATCCTTAATATTGATTTAAGAGTAGATCTATTAAAAAAGACAGATTTTACGATTGAAAAACCAATTTCAAGCGATTTAGAGTTGAATATTATTGATTTTCTTTTAGAAATATCTAAAGATATTTATAACTTAAATAACAAAAATGACAGAAAAATAAGAGGGCAGTATCCGACCGTTGATAAACAAATCATCAGATATATAATTAATGATTCATTAAACAATTCTAAAAAGGATATTAGAAATTTAAGAATTCTTGACCCTTGTGCAGGAACAGGTAATTTCATCATAGTACTTTTATATGACCAATTTAAATTGAGTAATAGTATCGAATTAATGTTAAATATATTAGATAATTACGTGGGAATTGAAATTGACCCTATGTTGATATACTTTCAAAAAATCCAAATAAATCTTCTTCTAAAATACTTATCCAATAATACATCTTCTTATTCAAATATTAATATTATACAAGGTGATACTACACAAAAAAAAGATATCAATGAAAAATTACAACACTTTAACACTAAAACATCTGATAAGTTTGATATTATTTTAGGTAATCCTCCTTATGTTGCATTATATGGAAGACGAGGTATACAGAAAAATGAAAGTTTACGTGAGTATTACATTAAAAATTATGATTTTATTCCATTCAGTGTAGTAAACGGAAAATTAAACATTACTATGTTTTTTATAGAACAGGCAATTAACCTATGTAATAAAAGTGGTATAATCTCTTTTGTTATTGATATCAGTTTCTTTGAAACTGCATTTGAATTTATAAGAAAATATATTTTAGAAAGTACCACTATTCTAAATTTGGTTCTTAACATTAATTCCTTCGAAAACGTAGCTAGCGGACAAATAATTCTTACTCTTAAAAACCAACCGTTAAAAACCAAAAATTCTAGATTTCTAATAAGTGACTTTAGTAATGGAAAACATAGAAGTTTTTCCCAAATAGAATGGGCCACTACTCCTAATTTAAAATTGTTATTAATTGATGATAAGGACAAAGTCTTGATCTCTAAAATAGAACATAAATCGAAACAACTTGTTGATTTTTTTTCTGGGAAATCACTTCGAACAAATTCAATGTTATTAACTTATGAAGATATTTTCGTAAAAGACTTTCAAAGTGATAATAAAATAACTTTCCCATACTTTAGGGGTGGAAAAAGTTTAACAAAAAAATTTGACAAAATGTCTTATGATAAATTTCTACATTATGATATGGCTTTGCAAGATAGTATAAATACAACAATAAAACATGAACTTGAAGAGAAGGGGATAAAAAATAAAAAAAGAATTATGTTGGGAGATATTAAAAGGCATTATTCTCCTAAAATCTATATTAGACAATCATCGAAAGAAATAGTTTCCTCAGTCTATTTAGAGCCTTCAACCTCAAATAATAGTTTATATTCATTATGTATAAATAATGGCGAAATCCTTACCACAAATAAAAATTTAACTTTAAATTCAGTTTGTTCTCAACTCAATTCTAATATAACAACCTATTATGCTCAAAAGTTAAAAATAATTCGTTCAGGAAATGGTAAGCAACCTCAGATAAAATTATCAGATTTAAAGAAAATAAGATTAACGGATGATCTAGAAACCAATAATTCTTTAGAGAATATATATAATAAAATACAAAAGAATTTGTTAGATTGTGAAAAAGCAGTGGACGCAATCGATAAAATACTTGCACAGTTTTATGGTCTAAGTACCGATGAACTAGAATATATAAAAGAAGAGATTAGCCTTTAAAATTGGCTAATCCCTTTCTTCTGATTCCTCATTACATTTTATTAATTCTGGCAACAACGAAACCAAATTTTCTTTCTTTTTGGTGATACTAGTTTCCTGCCTTGTATATGAATCTTGCATTTTTTGAAACAATAGTTTAATAAATTCTTCCCTAGTTCTGTATTCAGGTTCAGCAGAAATATTAACTTGTAATTGTGGTTTAGGATTTAACCTAAAGCTGTGATTTACATCTTTAAGTAAATACGTTTTAACAAATTTTTCGTTATACTCCTCAAATTGTAGTCCTGATTCAATTCCAACGTAATAAACAATAATATAAACTAAATAAAAATTTCCATTTTTAATAAACGAAATAATTTTTGAAGGAGTACCTATATCTGGATTACTATCTACCGAAGATATTTTTATTGCTTTAAAATCAATCCATACCTCCTCTTCACGATTCATGTAGTTAAACTTACAACGAGCATCCCATGGGTTTTTTGTTTTTCCTTGAGGTGACTGTGCAGCATCATAAATAAAACTAGATACTTTTTCATCATTTACTTTTTCTTTAAACTTACCTTCTAAAAAGTCACTAATTTCCGCACCAGCTCTTGCCCGTGCAGAGATTTCTAATTGTTTATTTTCATTAATAATTTCTAACACTATTCTTGTTAATTCCTCACATAGAAAAGTTTCATATTTTTTAAAATCCATATAATACCTCTTTTTTGCTATTATTCTAATAAGGGCTTTGAAATCCTGATTTCAAAGCCTTTATAATTTTTTCTTTCTATTCCCACTCAATTGTAGCAGGTGGTTTAGATGTAATATCGTACACGATACGGT
>CALIWM010000103.1:0-5804 GCA_938046645.1 uncultured Gemella sp.
CTGGACAGCTTTCTGCAAAATATAAAATATATTCCATTATCTACTAATCTCCTTTTTAATTCACTAACACTATTATATCACTTTTATCGTTTTCTTTGTATTTTTACCCTCTGAATTGAAGATGAAAATACTGATGCAAGTAATATCCCCATAGCGATTGCTCCAGCTTGAAGTATTGTCTCTATACCTACCTTAGATGCCACTCCATAATTCTTAGTTACAATATTTTGCATAGTATTATACATACCATACCCTGGAACTAAAGGTACCATACCTGTATAAATAAATATAGTTGCTGGTAATTTTAAAATCTTAGAGGCATTCGTAGAAAGAACACCTACACAGACTGCTCCAAGAAAACTACTTACTACAACATCTACTAATAGCAAATTAGTCACCACATGGACCAACCAACCGATGGCACCAATTAACCCACAAGTAAATATGGACTTCTTAGGTGCATTAAAGAAAATACCAAAAGATGCACTAACCACAAAACCAGCTATAAATTGTATAAAAATATTATTCTCCATAGTTTCTCCTTACACCAATTTTAATCCCATAACAACACCAAGCGCAATAGCTGTAGATACAAAGATTGCTGCTTGTATTCCTATCATTCCAGACAGATAATCCCCAGCCATAAAATCACGAACAGCATTTGTGACCTGAACTCCAGGAACAAGAGGCATCAGGCTCATAATAATAATACTAAATGGATTATGTATTAAGAAAATTTTATTTAATAACAATACTAATACTGTTGCAATAAATGCTCCCAAGAAATTACTTACAAATAATGTCAGCTTATATTTCGAAGTAAATGTTATAAATGCAGCCTGTATAGCCATTATTACAAATGCAACCAGACTATCCTTAAAAGTTCCTCCAAACATTATTGCAAAAAATGGAGCAGATAAGGTTAGAGCAACTATAACCGAAGTAGTTGAATATCTTTTTTTCGCCTTTACCTCTTTCATTTTTTTAAATGCATAGTCTAGAGTACATCCTCCCATTACCATCTTTCTAGATATATCGTTTAGAAGTGCAATCTTCTCTAAGTCACGATCTCCCAAAACAACCCTTCTCATTGTCGTATAAGTATTGTCGTTGTATGTAAAAGATACAATAATAAAGTTATACGTAACTAAAATATTCGCCGCTTTAATATTATCAAATGACTTATAGATTCTATTTACTGTATCTTCAACTCTATATACTTCTGCTCCATATGACAACATACTCTTAGCGATTTTTACACTAAAGTTCAGTAGTTTTTTAGCTTCTCTTTCATCATGTAAAGATTGCAACATACCTTTCCCTCCTTATTATAAAAAATTTTAAGAAATAATTTCTAGTATTTTTTTATATTTATTTTTAAACTCAGCTACTTTGTTTTCTTGAACTTCATTTGCTTTTTCTAACTGATTTAAAATATATTCGATTTTTGAAAGTTCTTGTTTTTGTTTTTTTATAAATAATTCATTTTTTTCTACTAATAAATACTTACCAAAATTAATTTCATCTTCAGATAACTTCATAACACCCTGTTTTGCAACTATAATCTCATATATATGACCATCTTCTTCAATAATATTTTCTGCTGTTATCTCATAGCCTAATTCTTGTAGTTTTTCTCTAACAAAATTTTCTCCAACATTTGGCTGAAGTACTAAATTTGGTTTATTCGCTAATTTTTCTCTTCCTTTTTCTAGTATATCTGCTATTAGCTTTCCACCCATACCACAAATTGTTATTACTTCAATATTATCACTTAACTCGATAGCATCCAAACCTGCAGCTTTACGACAATCGATAGTTCCAACTAAGCCTTCTTCTCTAACATTTTTTATAGAAACTTTATGCGGTCCTTCAACAATTTCTCCTGCTACAGCATAATCAATTTTATTATTCTTAGCTAAATAAATTGGTAAATATGCATGATCACTTCCAATATCAGCTAATCTTCTGTTTTCTACATATTCAGCTACTAATTGTAATCTCTTATTAATTGCTAACATTCTATCTCCTCTATTAATCTAAAAAATCTTTACTAAAACTTGTCGTTATAATTGACTTATCTTTTTTATCAACATTTTCAAAATCAGTTATTATTGTATCACCGAATTCTGCTTTTAGTTTTTTAGAAAGTTTTCTAAGTTTCTCTTCTTCTTTATAATCTTTTTTATCAAAAATATCAAGCTGAACCTTTAATTCTTTTACTTTTTTTATTTCATTTAACGAAACTCCAAGTAATCTTACACCTCGTGTAAAATCATAGTGTTCAAGTAATAATTCCCATGCATAATTAAAAATATCATTAGCATCACAAATAAATTCCGGAATCTTTTTAGATCTAGTAATCGTCTTAAAATCGCTAAATCTCACCATTATCGAACTATTATTTCCTACATAGCTACGCGATTTTACTCTTGAGCTAACCTTCTCGCTTAATTTTTTAATTTCTTTTAAAATATCATCTTCATCTATTAAATCATTGGTAAATGTTTTTGAATTTCCAATAGATTTTCTATCAACAGTATATTTCAGTTCCGAATTACCTTCACCATTAGCCTTATTCTTAAGCCTCAATCCTTGAACACCTAGAAGACTATGTAAAATTACCTCATTTGCTACAGCTATATCACCTATTGTATTAATTCCAATTTTTTTTAGCTTCTTTGTAGAAGCACTTCCACAGCCATGCATCTCTCCTATATCTAGATTCCATAGTATATCTTTATAGTTTTTCTTATTGATAATCGAAAACCCTAAAGGTTTTTTTAAATTTGATCCCATCTTTGCGAAAAATTTATTGAAAGAAACACCCACTGATGAAGGCATACCTAATTGTTTATAAATTCTTCTTTGAATTGTAGCTATGACTTTTATGGGTTCTGAAAAATCACTTAAGTCAATATATGCTTCATCAACAGAAACTATCTCTATTTTGTCTGTATATTCACGCACTAAATCAAAAATCAACTTAGATTCTTGTTGATATTTAGACATATCCGGACGAAGAATTTTTATGTTGGGGTATATCTTCCTAGCATCTCCAACTCGCATTGTTGTCTTAATACCTAACTTTCTAGCCTCATAGTTAGAGGTTACTATTATTCCATGTCTAGTTTTTACTTCACCTGCAATTGCTAATGGTTTACCTTTTAATTCAGGATTATATTTTTCTTCTACACTTGCATAAAAGCAATTCATATCAATATGAGCAATAACTTTAGACATTTTTTCACCCCTTTTAAATAGACTAAAAACGGGAACAATAAGGAGCAAATCAAAATCAACTTTAAATAAAAGTCTTTTGAACTATTCCCTATTCCGATTTCCCGTTATATTTCATTACTAAATTAATGAAAAGTTAATTATTATTATTGGTTTTCTCTTAGTATTATCGTATAGTAAGCTTGAAAGCATACTTCTTATTTCCGCTTTAACAGCTGCACATTCTCTAATACTCTTAATTGGATTATTCTCTAAATATTCAATTACTCTTTCTTCCGCTTCTTTGATTAACTCCATACTCTTCTTAACATAAACGAATCCTTTTGTTTGAATTACTGGTCTTCCAACTAAAGTTTTCTCTTTTCTGCTTATAGCATAAGAAGCTACAAAGATACCGTCATTTGATAAAAGTTTTCTATCTTTTAATACACTATCCTCAACATCACCAATACCACGTCCATCGACTAACACATTACCTACTGGAACATTGTTTTGTAGTGTCTTAGATTTATTTCCGCTTAATTCTAAAGTTGTTCCTTTAGATAAAATATGTATGTTTTCAGCAACAACACCAGTTTCACTTGCAATTTCAGCATGTTTACGAAGATTTCTAAATTCTCCTTGAACTGGAATAAAGTGTTTTGGCATAAGCATGTTTAACATCATTTTCAACTCTTCTTTTGTTGCATGACTAGCTGCGTGAAGACGTTTAGAAGCTGTTACTACGTTTGCCCCAAGTTTAACTAATAAGTTTAGAGTCTGGAATAACATTACTTCCATATTTGGTGAAGGAGTAGCTGCGATCATGATTGTATCACCAGATTCGATTTGAATTCCATCAATTTTCTTCTCAGCAATATTCTTCATAGCCTCTATTGGTTCCCCTTGGTCACCTGAAGAAAGAATACATACCTCATTTTGAGGATAATCTTTTAATTCTTCTACTGAAATTAAGTTACTATCTTCGATTTGTAAATAATTCATATTTCTAGCAGTATTGATAGACGCTTCAATAGCTTGTCCTAGAAGTAAAATTTTTCTATTTTGAGCTAATGCTGCTCTTACAATATGAGAAATTGTTAAGAAGTTAGAAGCATAACAAGTTACAATAATACGCTTGTTTGCTTGGTAAAATGCATTATCTATTTGTTCTGCGGCTTCATTCTCAGGAACGTTATATCCTTTAACATTAGCATTGCTTGAATCACTTAATAAAGCTAGAACACCTTTTTGACCTAAAGTACTAATCTTCACAATATCAGATTTATATTCTTTACTTACTGATTGGTCAAATTTAAACTCACCAGTATAAACAATATTTCCTTGACTTGTTTCAATACAAATACCTAAAGAATCCGGCATTGAATATGTAGTCTTAAAGAATGTAATACTAGCATTATTAAAATCATACTTATTATTATCTTTTACATAATAAAACTTGATTCTTCTTTTAATACCTAGTTGTTTAAGATGATTCTTTAATAAATCTATTGTTAATTTAGAACCATAAACTGGACATTTTAATTTATCTATAATATATGGTACCGCCCCCATAGAACTTACGTGTCCATTAGATAAGAAAATCCCTTTAATCTTTTGTTTATTACGTACTAAGTAACTTATATCAGGTATAACAGCATCGATCCCAATCATTTCTGTTTCAGGGAACATTAACCCTGCATCAAGAACAAAGATCTCATCTCCGATTTCAACCATGTACATATTTTTAGCTACTTCTTCCACACCTCCTAATGGAGTTATACGAATTTTGGCTAATTTCTTAGATTTATTTGCTTGAGATTTATCCTTATTCACATTATTAATCTTCTTAACGACTTGTTTTGAACTATTAGTTTGTTCTTTTGCTACTATTTTATTATTAGAGCGACTATTATTTTTCTTCTTTATTTGAGTATTATTTTTTTTACTGTTATTATTTTTTTGTAAATTTTTAGAAATACTAATACCACTATTATTGCTCATGTTTTCCTCCTTGTACCATCGATTTTATAGGTTCAAAGTCTCTTCTATGGATTGGTGTTATCCCATGTTCTTTTAAACCTTCTAAATGTTTTTTTGTTCCATATCCTGCATTATTTTCAAAATCATAATGTGGATATTTCTTTGCATATTCTTTCATTAAATTATCACGATATACTTTTGCTATTACTGAAGCAGCCGCAATAGACACACTCTTCTCATCACCCTTAACCATACTAAAGTTAGGAATCGGATAATTTTCAAACGGCATAGCATCTATAAGTAAGAAATCTGGCTTTACGTCCAATTTCTCTACTGCTCTTTGCATAGCAATACGTGCAGCATTATAAATGTTATATTTTTCTATCTCAATATTATCTACTTCACAAATTGCATATGCCACAGCTTCTTTTTTTATCTGTTCATATAAATCTTCACGTTTTTTCTCTGATAATTTTTTTGAGTCATTTAATCCTTCGAAATAGCTATCTTGTTTTAAAATTACCGCTGCAGCAACTACTGGTCCAGCAAGCGGCCCTCTTCCTACTTCGTCTATTCCGCAAATATACTTACATCCATTATTA
>CALIWM010000104.1:0-8303 GCA_938046645.1 uncultured Gemella sp.
ATGTTGGGAATCACAAATTTAAGTTCCATATTTTTACCTATCCTTTCTTTTTTATGGTTGAATGAATCTCGTTTGTTTGATGGTCTTTCACGGTGGGGAGCGACCTTTATTCTCTTGTTTTTCTATTTTCGTAGTATCACGTCCTTTCAAATCGGGTAAAAAAATAGACACCTCATTTTTGAAGTGTCCACCTTTTGCCTATTCAATTTTTATTGGAAGTATCTTTGTTTCTTCACTTTTCAAGGGTAAATCGTCGTATCAAAGCTCATTCATAAGTAGTAAATTAGTAGTAAATTGATTGGTTTCGACCTTGATAAAGTGTGATAAGTCCAGTGTTTATACGGATAACTAGATTTTCATACTATTTTTAACTAAAAAAATCATTATACAAATCAAGCTACTAAAGATGAATTTATGGTATACTGGTGATAATAAATTGTTATCGATAGGAGAAGTCAGTGTATAAAATTAATAAATTTGAAGGTGAAATCTATCAGAAGTTAAATAAAATTCTTGATTCATATAACCAAGAACAGAATAGCGTAATAAATCTTGCTGCATGTATTAGCTATCCATTCACCGAAGTATTAGAGATTCAAAGTTTCCCTCTCGCTACTCTGCCAACAGAGGGAGCTGTTGAAAAACGCTTTTTTCCTCATTGTACTTCATTGGATAATATTGAAATATATACAGAAGAATTGTGTCTTCAACTTTTTGATTTAAATCCTGGTGATTATAGAGTTAATGTGCAACCACATTCAGGAACTCAGGCTAACCAAATAGTCTATAATTGTGTTTTAGAAAGTGACGATTATATTTTATCGTTATCTCCAAAAGACGGAGGACATATTTCACACACTTATACAGGCAAAGGTACTGTAAAATATTATCACTTAGATCATGATTTAAATATTGATTATATCGAATTAAAGGAATTATTAGATAAATATAAACCTAAATTGATTATTATTGGTGCTTCATCGTATGGAAATGAATTTAATTATCAACAAATTTATGAAATTATAAAAGAGGTTAGCCCCAATACCCTTATTTTAGCGGATATTTGCCATAGTGTTTTATATATTATGGCAAAGCTACATAAGTCGATTTTTCCATATGTCGATTTCGTTACTTTTACAATGGATAAATGTTTACGTGGGCCTCAAGGAGGAGTACTAATGTATCGTTCTATATTTGAAGAAAAAATAACTAATTCAATTTTTCCTAGAACACAGGGAGGTCCTACACAAAATGCATTATTTGCGAAATGTATCTGTTTAATCAAATTATTATCAATAGATATTCAAGATTATGCACAACAGGTTATAAAAAATACTTTATTGTTTATAAAACAATTAAGTAAAGAAGGGGTTGATGTTGTTTATAAAAACTCAAAGACTCATATAATTTTAGTTAATCTACTGAATCTAAACTTGAGTGGTAAGGATGCAGAGAATCTACTTTTTCAACATAAAATATTAGTTAACCGAAATCAAATTCCAAATGATACACACGGACCAATGACGACTTCAGGAATAAGATTAGGAACAATCGGAATTACAAATTTATCCTATACTGATGATGATATTAAAAAATTAGCTAAACTAGTAGCTAATTTATTAAAATATAAACAATATGATTATTCCATATATTTAGATCTCATTCGCAAGTACCATGAACAAATTAATATCTCCAATTAGGAGAAAGACCTATACAGAAATTATATTTTTTGTAAGGAATCAACAGATAGTATTTAGTGAGTCCGTCTTGATAATCATCAATATAAGTTTTTTCACAAACAAAAGGAATATCATCAAATTGTTGTAAATTGTATACTATTTGAAATTTATACCAAGGATCGTCTATGAGTGGAATTTCTTCCTCAAAGTTTCTTAGTGAATTTTGAAATTCTGTAAAAGAGATTCTTTCAGAAATCAATTCAATAATTAATTTGTTTAACTTGAGCATCCTAATATCTAAGGTCAAAGCTTTAGGACATTCTTGAAGTGATTTATTTATAAACTTCAGAGATTGTTGATAATTTTTATTCATCAAAAAAATAATTGATTTATTACAATATGGTTCAAAAATTTCATTTGAATCATATTTTTTTAGTATTTTTATGGCCTTATTTAGATTCTCTAAAGCTATATCATATTCTCCGTCCCAGATATTAACAACACCTAAATTATTATATACTGTTGCAACAGGTATTTGATATTCATTACGTTGAAAATAGTCCAATGCTAGTTTGAGATTTTCGGTAGCTTCTTTAGTTGGGAAATAATGAGCAGAATTTCGTAAAATAATATAATAGAAGTCGTCTTTTTCTACAGAATTCATGCTTTCATTAAGGAGTTTAATTGCCTCTCGATCTTTACCTAAATGACCATAAGCATTTAGCTTGTAGAGTAATGTTCCAGAGCAATTTTCTAACTTTTCCAGTGATTTTAGCGCCTCCTCAAATTCATATTTTTGAATTTGAAATCTAGGATAGTATAGCTGTAAATCTTTTGAATAATTATCTTTTTGAAGACTGTTTAAAATAGCTAAACCTCCATTAAAATCAGAAATCCACTGGTACGAGTTCAACATATAATGTAAGTATTTTTCGGGTAATAATTCTATTAAATGAAGTATCTTCTTACTCAAAGATACAATGTAAAAATATGAATTTTTCCTGTATTCGATTTCAAGTAACTGTTTGATATATTCTACATTTTGCCGCAACTCTTCAATATTACATATATTTATTAAGCAGTGAATTAAATAAGCTAACTCGCCACCAACTCCTATAGATAGGATAGTTTGCTCTAAATATATTTTTAGATTGTTGGTTACTAATTGAAGATCAGAAGCATTTGTGTGATTTAAAATACCATTTACAATTGATTCGTGTGAAATTTTGATTTTATCATTTGTATCACCATTAATATAGACAAAACCTGCATCAATAAGGGATTTTAGAGAATCAGCTACTTCAGTATTTTCGTCTAATATAGATTTAATGTAGTTAAAAACTATATCTTTTTTCATACCAGCAGGAAAAATTGATGATATGATAAGTATATTTTTTTGAATATCTGGAAGTTTGTCATATATATCAGAAATATTAAATAATTCTGAATTTGGATTATCAATAAGTCTGTTAATAATTAATTCAATATCTTTATAATTACCTTGTGTTATCTGCCAGATTTGATTCAATTTGACATTATCAAGTAAAGCAATTTTATTTCTTATTAGTAATTTACACTCATCCTCAGTAAGATACGATAAATTTAATACAGTAGGAGTATAATTGTCCAATGTATCTAGTTTATCAATCGATTTTAACTTATCATTTGTTCGGTTTATAATTGTTAAAGAGATTCCGCTTTGAAGTGTATTAAAGTCATCTTCAAATTTTATTTTTATATCTTCAGATAAAAATTGATAATTATCAATAATAATATTAAGACGGATTTTTTTTGAAACATGACTGAAATATCTTAAATATAAATCATTTTCAAATATTCCCTCCTTTATTTCAGTAATAACTTCTTCCCAAGGATAATCAATTACTTTTTTGTAAGTTGTATCGAACGCAATAAACGATCTGATTAACCTAAGACTATGTTTCAGAGTTAGATTTGTTAGTTTTTGTTTTCTTAAATAATTTGAAAACGAATATTTTTGAGGTATTGATAAGCATAGATTTCTTCTGAATTGTGTTGGGACATACGCTCCTTTTAGTAGATTTTCAAAAAATTTATTACTTTCAAACCCATCATTTATAACATCAATGTAGAGAATAAAGGCTTCTTTATCATGGCTGTAAACTCGTTGACAAACCTCTTTGATTAGCTCGGTTTTACCACTACCACTTAAACCATTAATAATATATAAACTATTTTTATCATTACTAGAAAATTTAAAATGCTGTTTTAATTCTTCTATTTCAGTATCTCGACCGTAATACATAAAACATCTCCTACCGATAACAATTTATTATCGCTATACAAAGCACCTAAATAGGTTTATAATAGCATGATTATTGATAAAGGAGATTTTTATGGATTATAAACTTATTTCTACTTACTTAGATTATTGCAAAACTCATAAGCGTTTGAGTTCGCACACGATTCGCGCTTATAAGAATGATCTTATGCAATTTTATAACTCAGACTATGATAATGTCGAATCCTATATAGAACAGTTGACACAATCTAACATAAAAACGAATACATTAAGAAGAAAAATTGCTTGTATGAAGGTGTTTTATAACTATCTAAAATACCAGAACATAATTGAAGAGAATCCCTTCAATCAATTGCGCTTTCAATTTAGAACTGAAAAAGTATTGCCTAAAACGATTCCGTATGACATTCTGAAAAGCATTTTTATATATTTAGAACAGAAAGTAATTGTATCTAAAACTGACTATCAAAAACAACACGCTGAAAGAAATCTACTAATTATTTCACTTTTACTTTCAACAGGCATCAGAATTTCTGAACTTTGCCACATTCATCTCAAAGATATTAATCTTTCCAATAAAACACTCCATATTATAGGAAAGGGTAAGAAAGAACGTATCCTATTTTTAGGAGATCAAAAAACATTCAATTTATTAGAAACATATATAAATAAAACAAGAAATGAATCCAATGATTTCTTGTTCCCAGGGAAACATTCACTTAAACCATTGTCAGAGCAAAGTGTACGTTTAGTTTTAAAGAGAATCGTTGAACAAAACAGCTTTTCTAGAACTATTACACCGCATATGTTTAGACATAGCTTTGCAACAATGCTTCTGGATAATGATGTAGATATTCGATACATTCAACAAATTCTTGGACACAGTTCTATATCAGTCACACAAATCTATACTCATGTATCTCATTCAAAACAAAAAGAAATACTTAGTTCTTTTAATCCTGTATCAGCGATTCATTATGAAATCGAGTAAGAGACATCTCCAATGTCTACAATTCACTTCATCTCAAGTTGATTTTTATAGTTCAATCTTAGTTAATAGATTTTATACTCAGCAAAAGCAAAAAACATAGAAAACTTCACTTTGAATCAGCATTTATACTATATTCCGTATTAAGAGCTCTGTGATTGTCTTTCTAAAATACAGTCTTCAAATATCCTTAAATATAACAAAAAAGATTTGTTAAAAAAATTACTGGATAAAATGAACTAAATCTTCCCAAAAATAAAACGCATAATATCAAATTTTTTCAAGATCTGATACTATGCGTTTTTCTGATTTTTAAGACTTTTTACCTATCCTTTTACTTACTAGTAAGGATCACAATAAGTTTAATTTTTGTAAGTAGATTATTAGCAAAAGAGAAAAAATTGACAAATTATTTTTATTGGCCCCACCGGTTTATATAATCAATTATATCCTGTTCGATTTCGATCTTTTGTTCTTTACTAAGCCCCTCTAACCTCTTTTTATAAATTAAATCTATTTTGCTATAGTCTAGTTCTGATGCTTCTCCCTCGAAGTATTGTGGCGATACTTGATAAAATTTGGCCAATTTATTTAACCATTTTATATTATTGATTTTACCTGAATCTTCTATTTCAATATATTTGCTACATGGTATACCTGTGACATCTGAAATATCTTCGACATCAAGTGAATGTACTTCTCTAATGGCACGTATTCTTTTAGCAGTTCGTTGTGTATCTCGAAATACTTTCCAAGTTAATATTTCCTGTATTGTCTTGAATAACGCTTTATTTTTTATGACAACTAGTAGTAATTGTTTTTTTACTCTTGTAATAGCTTGAAACAATCCATTTTCAGCAAGATAACTGTATCCCCATTCAACAGGTACGGCAATTTTCCCATCTACATTATGAGTTACTCTATTAGTCAGTGGCAGTAAAACCTTATCATACTCTCTTCCTATAACCGTAAAACCATCTAAAGAGTCTCCAAAAAATTTGGGTAATCTTGTTTGATCATCTCTCAACCACACTCTTTTTTCAGGCATCTCTATAGAAACATATCCCTCATTCTCTATGCAAGATTTAATAAAATCTCTTGCAGAGTATTCATGTTCAAAATAAACAGCATTAACATTTGGAAAATCTAAAACACGTAGGTCCTTTTCTTGCGTATTAAAAAATTTTCTAATAAAAGTAGATAGTTCTATATCGGTCCTCACACGCTCTGTAAGACAGTCAACATACTCAACTGCATTTTTATATTTTTCATCGCTCAAAATACCCTGAATATCTAAACTTCTTTCCTCTGGACGTAGTGTTTGCGCATTGTCAACCGATAAAATCAATTTATTTATTTCTCCAGATTTTACGATCTCTACTAATTTATTCCATTGTTCCTGTCTTAATCTTTGACTTTCATCAATAATAACAATATTATAATCACTTAGCAAGACATTGTTGAATTCTCGAATATCAATAAATTGAAAATTAGACTGCTCATTAATTTTCTGGATAGTATCTAAATCATAAATTGCAGAGCAAAAAATAAACAAAACTTTTTTCCCACTATTAGAAAGTTCCTTAGCAACATCAAATAGTATTAACGACTTCCCTGTACCTGCAGCACCTTTAAGACCAACATATCTTTTTGATGATTCGATTAACTTTTTCTTTGCTTGTTCCTGTTCATTATTTAAAAAATATTGGTTACTGAAAAATCTATCTGGTTCTGAATAAGGTGAGATAATAAACGAAGTGTCAACTAAGCTTTCTAAGTAATTATATTCAATGAAATCAAACGGTATATCTTCAAACAATTGTTCAAAAGAAATTGGAATAAGTTTCTCAGTTACTTCGTCAAATTTATATAATATTTCTGTTTCTGATACAAATGTATAAAGTGATACTTCCATATCTGAAGAAATTGAACTTAATAAGTAAGAATGCCTTTTTAGTTGTCTAAGAATTCTATCTTCGGGAATCTGTGTACTCTTTAACTCAATATTGATGATTTTTTGATTAGAAAATCTCAACATATCAAATTCTTCAGAAACAACTCCTGTGTACTTAGTACCTAAAAAATATCCAGAAAATGCCCCATTCATACAACTAGGTTCTAGTTCTTTGAATTTTTCAAAAATTTTATTTATCGCTTCAATCTCAGTATCATTAACTTCTTCAATATGATTTATTTGCTTGTAATATTGAAATATATCATCATCTGTTTGACTTTCTATAAAAGATACTAAATTTATAACACCAGATTTCATATAAATACCTCACATTTTTAAATACTTCTTTATTAAGTAATACATTTCTAACTTTTGTTTATCAGTTAATTCTACTTTTCTAAGTATATCTACATTATCATCACTACATTTAAAATAGTAAAAGCTAACTCCAAAGATTTCAGCCATTCTTTCTAATGTTTCGTCCTTTCGATTTCTTCCTCCATTTTCTAACCTAACCTACTGAGCTTGTGCTACACCTAACTTCTCAGCAACTTCTGATTGAGTATGTCCTACGTTCAAGCTAGATTTTTTATATATCCTTTCAACATTTTAAAATTCCTTTTGCTTTTCTATCGACCTATAACCAGAACTTATACAAAATAGGTAATACTAGCTAGCTTATGAATATAAAAAATAGCTCTGAAAAGCTTTGCAGAGGGTTCTGAGGCTTTTGTTTAAAACTAATATATTTACAATATAATTATAACATAATGATAACAAGAAGACAATAAGAAGCGAAACTTGTCTATTCTAAGGATATTATACGTAACTTCTCAAAGTAACTTCCACCTCTCTCCCAAAACTGGAAGTTAGTCTCAGACGACGAATTATGCTAGAATTAACTCTGAGACTTTTCGTGAGGAGGCACCTCATGACGAAAAAACAAAAACATCTCACTCTAGAAGACCGTATTGACATCTAAACTGGAATCAGCCAACAGGAGACTTTCCGTTCCATCGCTGAGAAGATGGGAAAAGCCCCATCAACGATTTCAAAAAAAATCAAGCATTAGACTAGAAAAGGTTGTTAAACCTCCCCAAAAGCCTGTCCCCAGTGATAAAACCAAGCCTTTACTGGTTCCTTTGTAAACTAGATAACCCTTGACAAGATAAACCAAGCAGAAAATTCCTAGATAGTTGACAAGAAGGGTTCCTCAAGGAAAATCTGGACTAGCTGGTAACCAAGTAAAAACGATGTTGAAACAGGCATTCACAGAGAAGCACTACGAGAATATAATTCCCCATAGTGACCACGGCTGGCAATATCAACACGATTTTTATCACAGGTTTTTAGAGAGTAAGGGAATTCAGCCATCTATGTCACGTAAAGGTAACAGCCCAG
>CALIWM010000105.1:0-5211 GCA_938046645.1 uncultured Gemella sp.
ATTTATTAGAAATCTCTTGAAATCTACCTTCTTTATACATTTCATAAAATGCTTCATTAATTTTATTAACAAGTGTTACATCTGCTTTTCTTGCTCCGACTGCAAAAGCTTCACTTTCGAATCCAGCATTTAAAATATTAAAGTCTTCTAATTTGTTTTGTTGTTTTAAATAATAGTTCGCATAGACTCTATCAATTAACAATGCATCTATTCTATCATTTTCTAAGTCAATTAAAGCTTCATTGAAACTTTCGTACTGAGTAGCATCATTATTCTTCACAATATTTTTAAGAACTTCTGGATTTTCATTAAAAGTATCGTATCCAGACGAACCATTTTGAGCGCCTAGAATCTTATCTTTTAAGTCTGATACATTTTTAATACCTTTAGATTTCTTTACAACTACGACCTGTTCATTTACCATATACTGCTTAGTAAATTGTACAACAGCTTCTCTTTCTTGAGTTTTCGAATATCCATTCCAAATTAAATCAATATTCCCATTCTTTAATTCTGTTTCTTTTAAATCCCAGTTTATGGCTTGCCATTCTACTTTAATTCCATATCTTTCAAAGACAGAATTCGCCAAATCTATATCAAAACCAACATTTTTTCCACTTTTATCTTGGAAGCCCATTGGTACAAATGTATTATCGAAACCAATAACAATCTTCTTATCTGTTTGAAAATCATTCCAATTATCTTTTTTCGGTTTATCTTTTCCTCCAGAAGCACAACCCGTAATTATTAAAACAGTAATAACAAGTGTTAGAAAGAATTTTAATTTTCTCATTTAATCACCTCTTATTTCGGTTCTACTTTTAGAATACTATCTGCAATATTTTCAGCAAACTGCAAATCATGAGTTACAACAATTTGTGTAATACCTAGTTCTCTATTCTTAAGTATTAATTTTTCAACTTCTAATCTTAATTCGGGATCTAATGCACTAGTTGGTTCATCATAACCTATAATTTTTGGATCTATCATCATAGCTCGAGCTAATGCAACACGCTGTTTTTGTCCCCCAGACAATGAGGTTGGATAATTATTAACCTGTTTATCTAAACCAAGTTTTTCTAACAATTCAATCGCTTTTTTCTCAGCATCATTTTTTGCCATATTCATGGTTTTAATTGGTGACAAAACTAGGTTTTCTAGGACAGTAAGATGAGGGAAAAGCTGAAAATCTTGGAATACAAAACCTAAAAGTTTTCTTTTTTCTAATTCATCAATTGGAAGAGATTCACCATTATAAATAATTTCACCTTAATCTATTTTTTCAAGACCAGCCAACATTCTTAACAGGGTTGTTTTCCCTCCACCAGAAGGACCAACTATCGCCAAAATTTTATTCTCTTCTACAGTTAAATTAAAGTCTGAAAGTATTTGTCTATCTTTGAATTTTTTACTAATATTTTTTAATTCTAACATACATTACCTCCTGTCATAATTGTAACGTTTTTCAACTTGTTTAGATACAATTGTTACAATACCTATTAATATTAAATATATTGCCCCCGCAACAAACATCGGTAATAAGCTAGCATCTCTATTAGCGGCAGTTCTACTTGCTAATATTAGGTCACTAATTCCTAATGCATAAACTAAAGATGTATCCTTAACAAGACTCATTATTTCATTAAATACACTAGGTAGTACAATTTTTATTACCTGTGGTAAAATAACGTATCTAATTGTTTGAAATTGTGTAAATTTCAATACCTTAGCTGCCTCATATTGACCTTTTGGTATAGACTCAATACCTCCACGGAAAATCTCAGCAAAGTAAGCTGCATAGTTTAATGTAAATGCGATTATTGCAGCAGGTAATCTATCAAATCTTATCCCCACAGATGGTAATACATAGTAGATGAAAATCAATTGTAGTAACAACGGTGTCCCACGCATAATCCATATATAGATATTAATAAAGTAATTTAATAATTTAATATTAAAGCGCATAATAAACGCTATTACTACACCTAACGGAATAGATAATACTAAAACAAGAAAAAACACTTCTAATGTTATAAGTGCACCATTCATCAGACTAGGTAATATTTCTATTAAATATTCCATATATTATCCTCCTTCTATATTAATTTCTCTTCATGTTAAATAATGAAGTTGGTTGTTTTAAAAATTTAAATTTAATTATAACATAATTTTTCAAAAACAAAAACCCCTTAATAACTAAGGGGCTAAATACATTATTTATTTAATTTTGAATCGTGGAATTTTTTCATAATTCCTTCTTTTGATAATAAACTTCTAACTGTGTCAGAAGGTTGAGCTCCATTACCTAACCATTTTAATGCTAACTCTTCATCGATTTTAACTTCTGCTGGTTCTTTAACAGCATTGTAAGTACCGATAGTTTCGATAGAACGTCCATCACGTGGAGATCTTGAATCAGCAACAACGATACGGTAGAAAGGTGATTTTTTAGCACCTAATCTTTTTAAACGGATTTTTACTGCCATGTTTGTACTCCTTATGTTTCAACTTTTTTATTAATTTTATGTGTGTGTGTTTATGAAGTGTTTTAATGAAAAAGTTGAATCTATAACGCTAAGTTTTCTAAGCTAGATATTATTCTAACATTAAACTAAAAGTATGTCAATACTTTTCGGTGAAAAATGTCAACTTTTTTTGTTGACTCACCTAAACCTTATTATACCAGGTTTATTTTACCATGTAAAGATAAAATATTTATAAAAAATACCACTAATGCCATAAGTATAATCTAAAATAAGAAGTGACTCATCAAAAAGGATTTCTCTGAAATCACAATTTTTAAGTCACCTCTTACTTCTATTTAAAATTTTAATCTTCTAATACTTTAGCAATTTCACTAAGGACTTGATCTTTACCTATTTTAGTAACCGAAGAAAATGGAATAATCGCCATATTGTTCGTTAGGTCTAATTCTCGTTTTATAATTCCCGTATTTTTAGCCAATTCATTTTTTGAAATTTTATCAATTTTTGTCATTACGATAACGAAAGGAATCTCGTAGTAATTTAAAAATTCATTCATCTCAATATCATCTTGAGAAGGCTTATGCCTACTGTCAATTAAATGTAATACGAATCCAAGATTTTCACTATTAGTAAAATACTCAACTATCATATCATATAGTTTTTCTTTTTCAGGTTTTGATAATTTCGCATATCCATATCCTGGTACGTCTACTAGAACTACTTGATCATCTACATCGAAAAAGTTTAATGTACGAGTTTTCCCTGGTTTAGAAGAAACACGAGCATAGTTTTTTCTCTCTAATATAGTATTTATAAAAGATGATTTCCCAACGTTTGAACGACCACACATCGCAACTTCTGGTTTTTCATGTTCTGGATATTGTTTTTTTGATACGGCACTTATAAGTAAATCTACATTATGTGTATTTAACTTTTTCATTTTTATTCTCCAAATACTATTTTAAACACTTCTTGAATATTGTCTACTGTGTGAATAGTTAATTTTTCAAGAACTTCTTCAGGTATATCAATTAAATCTTTTTTGTTCTTAGTTGGAATAATAATAGTATTAATATTCATTTTTTCAGAACTTAAGATTTTCTCTTTAACTCCACCAATTGGCAGTACTTTACCATGTAATGTCATTTCACCTGTCATGGCAATATTATTATCAACTGGCTTTTTAGTTAAAGCTGAATATACTGAAGTAGTAATCGTAATACCTGCTGATGGACCATCTTTAGGAACTGCTCCTTCCGGTACATGTAGATGTATATCAATTTCTGAGAAATTAACATCTTCAATTCCTAATTTTTCTGCATTAGAGCGTAAGAATGAAATAGCCATTTGAGCTGATTCTTTCATTACATCACCTAGTTTACCAGTTAGGATAATTTTACCTGTACCTTTTGAGATACTAGTCTCTATCTCTAATGTATCTCCACCAACTACTGTATATGCTAATCCATTAACTAATCCAATTTCAGGTTTTACATTCTTATCTTTTCCACTATATTTTTCAGGACCGGCAAAATCTTCTAGGTTATTAACTCCAACTTTAATTTTCTCTTCACCTTGAAGAACTTTCAAAGCAGCTTTTCTACAAATAGCTCCAAAAACTCGCTCTAAATTCCTTACTCCCGCTTCATACGTATAACCATTAATTATTTTATTAATAGCTTGTTTACTAAAAGTAATTTGTCCTTTTTTCAGACCATTTTCTTTAATTTGGCGTGGAATTAAACATTTAGCGGCAATATTTTCTTTTTCTTTAATTGTATATGATTCTAATTCGATAACTTCCATTCTATCTCTAAGTGGTGCTGGTATCAAACTTAAGTTATTAGCTGTAGCAATAAATAATACTTTTGATAAATCAAATGGAATATCTAAATAGTGATCTACGAATTCATTGTTTTGCGCAGGATCAATTACTTCTAGCATCGCAGCTGCAGGGTCACCTTTAATATCAGAAGCCATTTTATCAATTTCATCTAATAGTATTACAGGGTTCTTAGTTTTAATTTTTTTCAACGACTGAATAATCTTACCTGGTAATGCACCTAGATAAGTTCTTCTATGACCACGAATTTCAGCTTCATCATGCACTCCCCCTAGAGAAATACGTACAAAACTTCTTCCCATAGAAGCGGCAATAGACTTAGCCAATGAACTCTTACCTACACCCGGAGGTCCAGATAAACATAATATTGGTGACTTCATATCATCACGTAACTTCTTAACAGCCAAGAACTCTAGAATTCTTTCTTTAATTTTCTCTAGACCATAGTGATCTTCATTAAGAATTTTTTCTGCATTTTTTATATTAATTTCATCTGCTGTTAAAGTATTCCACGGTAAAGCAACCACAGTGTCAAGATACGTTCTTATAATCGAATGTTCTGGACTCATAACTGGTGTCTTTTCTAAACGATCTACTTCTTTTAATAATACTGCTTTATCTTCTTCAGATAATTCGATTTCATTAATTTCCTGACGAAGTTTTTCGATATCATCATCCTCAGGTGAAATTTGTCTAAGTTCATCTTGAACTACTTTCATCTGCTCACGTAAAAAGTATTCTTTCTGTTGATTATCTATATTTGTACGAACTTTTTCATCGATTTCTCGCTTAAAACTATTACCAACTAAGAATGCTTCTAGACTTCTGTTTAAGAAGATTGCTTTTTTTTCTAAATCTAGTAAAAACAATACTCTTTGTTTA
>CALIWM010000106.1:0-1381 GCA_938046645.1 uncultured Gemella sp.
CATCTTGTCGTACCATCACCATTCAGTGTTTTACTTTCAGCATAGTCGCCAGGTAGCTCCCAGTGTCCGGTAGCCTTATTAAAAGTAGCAGTATGTTTTTGCCCATCTGTTCCATTTAATTCAACTTGTTCACGTAAGAAAGTTCCCTTAACATTTTCAGCAGATGCTTCTACTTTGATATTATCAACACCAACTTTTGCAGTTGCCTCTGACGTGACTGGAATATTAAAGACGGTATTTGAATCTACAGCACCTAGTTCTTGATTTTCAGTAACCGCTGTATTGGTTGAACCACTATCTACAAGCCATTTACTATTAACGGCTTTCAAGTTTGTTACAGTTCCATCTGGCATTGTAACCTTAGCACTTGTAGCACCTTTCGAGATTTTAACAGGAACTGTTGTTGAATAGGTTTCAACGTTTTGAACTTCAACTTTAGGCTTAACAACTACAGTAATAGAACCGTGCGCCTCTTGACCTGACTGATTCCATGTCGTATTATTAGATAATTTATCATAATCTTTAGCAAATACTGAAACGGTATAGATACCTGCCTCTGTCACCTTACCTCCAATGACAGCATTACCCATGTTGGTTCCAGCAGCTTTTTGCTCTTCAGCAGTACTGTTTGTTACAGTATAGTTGGTACCAGGAATCAACACTTTAGAATCATCTAATTCTGCTCCTATAGTGTTGTAGCCTGAGACACCTGTGACTGCTTTAGAAGAATTTTGACGAACTTTAACTACTTTACCTTCAGCAGTTGTATAGTCATAGTTTCCTGCTGAATTGCCAGGTATCGCACTAGCTCCCGAAGAATCATGAAAACGAAGATTGATATTCGCATCATCACCAACAGTTCTATCATAACGAGCTGAATCTGACTGAATTGTAGGAGGTGTGCTATCTTGCCAACCTACCCAACCAGCACGTAGATTCTGAATTTGGAAGGTGACAGTCCGCCCATCTGTATTCGTTGCAGTAATATTAAATCGTAAGTCATACACTCCATTTTCAATACCAGCAATTACTTTACCTTGAATGGTATCTGTCGCCTCATCATAAGCAACACCTGGTACAAGGTTAGTTGGTGTTACAGAGGTAAGACTCCAACCAGCTTGCTTAGCTTTTTCTGTAACTGCAATACGATCTTTCAAACCTTTAATATAAACTCTGTCAACTCCTTGTTCATACCCATAGCCATAAATTTCTGTAGCTAGGTATTCATAACCACCGTTAGCAGAGTATATTGACGTCGCAGCGTTTGAAATTCTTGACCCATCCGCACGGAGTTTATTTCTCCAAAGTGGTGCTTCTTCAGCTAACTTTTTAGCGGCATCAGGGGTTAATGGATAGTCTACACGTCCTTTGTTGTTATGAC
>CALIWM010000107.1:0-1596 GCA_938046645.1 uncultured Gemella sp.
AGTTGGATATAATATTTCTCCTGTACTTTGGAAAAAAGTAAAACCAAAGCTATCTGCAGGAAGAGTTCAAAATGCAGCTTTAAAGCTAATTGTTGATAGAGAAGAAGAAATTCAAAAATTCGTTCCACAAGAATATTGGTCTATGCCAATAGATTTTATAAAAAATAGAAAAGTCTTAACGGCTAATTTCTATTCTTATAAAGGTGAAAAACTTAAACTTGAAAGTAAAAAAGATGTAGATAAAATAAGAAAAGCGATAAAAGGTGAGACATTTAAAGTTATCGATGTAACGAAAACTAATAAAAATCGTAATGCACCGAATGTTTATATTACTTCTACAATGCAACAAGATGCTTCAAGAAAGATTAACTTTAAAACACGTAAAACTATGAGTGTTGCTCAAGAATTGTATGAAGGTATTAACCTTAAAAAGTTAGGTGGAGTTACTGGTTTAATTACATATATGAGAACGGATTCTACAAGGGTTTCTGATGAAGCTGTTAAGATGGCTAGTGATTATATACTAAACAATTTTGGTAAAGAATACCTAGCATCAACAGTTAAAGCTAGAAAATCAAGCAAGAATGTTCAAGATGCTCATGAAGGAATTAGACCTACAAATGTTAGTTTCACGCCTGATAGTATTAAAGAATACTTATCAAATGACCAATATAAGTTATATAAACTTATATGGGAAAGATTCTTAGCTAGTCGCATGAGTGCCGCAGTTTATGAAACAAGTACAACAACGTTTGAAAATAATAAAGTTGTCTATAGAGGAGCACATTCTAAGTTGCTGTTTAATGGATTCTTAGCTGTATTAAAAGAAAAAGAAAAAGTTAAACTTTCACCAGAATTTGAAGTTGGAGAAGATGCTAAAGTGAAAGAAATAAAAGAAGAACAGCATTTTACTCAACCACCGGCACGCTACTCTGAAGCTAAACTTATAGCTGAACTTGAAGAATTAGGAGTAGGACGTCCTTCAACTTATGCTACAATTGTTGATACTTTACAAAAGAGATATTATGCAAAATTACAAAATAAAGTATTTACACCAACTGAATTAGGAACACTAGTTAGTAAGATAACAGAACAATATTTCCCTGATATTATAAATACTAAGTTTACAGCTAATCTTGAGAGTCAATTAGATGATATAGCAGAAGGTAAAGTAAGTTGGGAAAAAACTATATATAATTTCTATAGTAATTTTAGAAAAGATGTTGAAAAAGCAGAAACTGAAATGGAAAAAGTAGAGATTAAACAAGAGTTCACTGGAGAAAGCTGTCCAGAGTGTTCTTCACCACTTGTATTTAAGTTAGGTAAATTTGGTAAGTTTATTGCTTGTTCTAACTTCCCTGACTGTAGATACACTAATACTATCCAAAAAAAGGTTGGAGTAACATGTCCAAAATGTAAGAAACACGATATTTTAGAGAAGAAATCTAAAAAAGGTAAACTATTCTATGGTTGTGAAGGATTCCCAGAATGCGATTTTGTTTCATGGGATAAACCTATAAATAGAAGTTGTCCAAAATGTGAGAATATCTTATATGAAGGAAAAAAAGGTGTTCAATGTGCACATTGTGATTATAA
>CALIWM010000108.1:0-2761 GCA_938046645.1 uncultured Gemella sp.
TCGAAGTTTTGTATGCTAGTAGCGATCACGAAAAAGTGAAAGCGAAGTATGAAGAGCTAGTTGCACAATATCCTGATAACTATTTAGCTATCTATGATGCTCCGCTGGATACGGATTTGAATACACTAGATCATTATCCATCTGTGTGGATTGGGAAAGAAGAATTTGAATAGGAAAAAACTAGGAAGAGAACGATATTCGCTTGTATTTATCAAAACAAATATGTTCTACTGATTTGCTTTACACATTGAATTAGGTAGATCCTATGTCACGGAAAATGCTAGTACCCATTATATGTATGATAGGCTAGGAAAAAATACAATTGAAAAATGAATATTATGTGACTTTGTTTTGTAGTGAAGCAGATAGTAAGATTAAGTATGTAGAAAAAGAAAGTAATAAATATGGGAAATTTAGGAAATAGTCATGGATATGACATACTATATAATGAATCATTGGTATATTACAGAGAAGATGAGGTGAAAAAAAATTCTGAGTTAAACGCAATTCAGAAAGCTCGTATAGGATTTTACTACTTGGTATTTGAGCTTCTATTTGGTGAGACTCAACGCTATGATGTTAATTCTTATATTATAGATGACGACTTTTCTGATCAAGTTAAAGGGACTACAAATAAAGATTTAGGTATAGATGCAGTCTACGTTGATGAAACAGAGAAGACTATTTATTTATTGAATTTTAAGTTTAGAGGCAAATTTCAACGTAGTTCCAATAAACCTAAGTACGATGAAGTTCGAAGTGCTGAAACTTTTCTTAATAATCTTATGCATAAAGAGGAGTTTGAAAAATTAAAGTCAAGAAACAACGTTGAGCAATATAGGGAAACGATAAATAAAATTGAAAAACTAAACAATTTGAATGACGAAGATAATTATCGAATTGTTTTATATATGGTAACAAATGATAATTCCACAGTTCACAATGACGACCCAGGAATTCAGGCTTTTGCAAAACAATTTGAATGGTTGGAAATAAGAGATTATAATTTAGCTAATATTCAAAAGGAACTGGAAATCCACAGTCCTGATAATGAGGCTGTATTGGAGTTGGACAATAGGTTAGTATTAGAACATAATATTGCATACACTTCAACCAAATCTTATATTATTGAATTAGACCTTACTCATATTTTGAGAATCACAAGTACAAATGAAGATCTGAGAAAAGCCCCTAGACTTGAAGAAGGGTCTGATTTAATGACTATGGAATTAGATTTCGATATTTTATTTGATAATGTTCGAGATTATTTACCGAATAGCAAGATCAATAAGAAAATAGCTAAGACGTTATCTAAAGAGTCTCAAAATTTTTTCTTGTATAATAATGGTTTAACAATAACAGCAGAGACAATAACAGCAGAAGCAGTTAAGTTTAATAACTCAACCAGATTAACATTAAAGAACTATCAAGTTGTAAATGGTGGGCAAACACTAAGATCAATTTATCTATATAAAAACAATACGAAAGAGGATATAGATACAGTTTTGAAAAATTTGGTTAATTCTAGTGTGTTAGTTAGACTACTAGCGACCAATACAGATGAGGAGTTGACAAGTAAGATATCAGAATACACAAATAGTCAAAATCCAATTAAGGAGTTGGATTTACGCTCGGTTGACAGGATTCAGCGAGTCATTGAGAAAAGATTGGACCAAGAAAATATTCATTATCAACGTAAACGAGGTAGAGGTAGGACTACGAAAAGGGATTACGTATATTCAATATCTATGGAAAAACTTGGTCAAATTTTATTTGCATTTGAAGGAAAACCAGAATCTGCGGGAAATAGTAAGTCGCAAATATTTTCAGATAGTTATTACCCTATTCTTTTTAATGAGGAACCAAAGTTATTAGAAACAATAATAGAACAAATAAAGATATATGATAAAGTAGGTTCAGAATATTCTAAGACGAGTTATGATTATTATGATCAAAAGGCTTATTATATTCTCTATTTATATCGATGTTTCCCGAAAAAAGATATTCTATATTGCATTGATTTTTTGGAGGAGAATCTGAAAAATTATGTTACGGATAAGGAAACTACAGAGGCTAAAAAACTTTTACAAGCAAAATTTAAACATCAATTGAATGAGAGTATTCAGGATTCAGGTGGAAAAATTTCAGGGAAGCTTGTGAAGAAAAATAATAAATCTGTAAGAGAGGGTAAAAAAGCCCAAAAAAGTTTTAGTCAAAGTAAAACCACAAAGAAAATAAATCACAAAAAAATTGAAGATAAAGTGGTTTATACGGAGGAAGATCATAAACAGAATAAGAGTGATAAAAGTATAGAATGCTACACAATTTTAAAAGGAAAATTACTTGAGCAAGTCCCTAATATTGTTGTAGAACCCCAAAAACAATATATTGCTTTTAAGAATAATAATTCCAATGTTGTGGATATTGAAATTCAAAAGCGACAACTGAAACTAACGATTAATGCAAAAAAAGGTACTATAGAGGATCCTAAAAAAGTCTTTACGGATGTTTCTTCAAAAGGACATTGGGGAAATGGAGATTATCAAGTTGTTATCAAAGATGATAGTAATTTTGATTATATTTTAGAGATTATCAAACAATCTATATCCTTGCGTTAGTTAACATAAAAAATACTTATAATACTTTTATAAAGAGTAAGGAGAAACAACAATGATCAACCGTTACTCTCGCCCTGAGATGGCGAATATTTGGAGTGAAGAAAATAAATACCGTGCTTGGCTTGAGGTGGAAATCTTGGCTG
>CALIWM010000109.1:0-5343 GCA_938046645.1 uncultured Gemella sp.
TTTACGTGCACAACTTTTGTTTGGTGGTGCTCAAAGAAAGTATATGGGATCAATCTCTCGCGTTGGCTTTCCACCATAGTTACTCCTGCCGATCTATTGATTGATGAAAACAGCTACATCATTGCCAGCATTGAATAATAATTCTTGTCACAATGAACTGAACTGCACCCCAAAAGTTGGACAAAAAAAGAAGACTTTTTTACAGGAGTTCGAAGTTCGAGTGAAGGACCCCGTAAGAAACAACCCCGACTTATTACGAAAAACAGGATGGATATAAATATGAAATGGTGGCAAATACAATTCCCCGAAGAGGAAACTTCCTCAACACCCCTAGCTATCTCTCCAGATGGGAAAAAAACACTTATAGACTGGATGGAGGCAATCGAATCTAACAGAAGATTTCCATTCCAATACAGACTATCCCCAAAAATGTCATTGGACGACTATATCGCCGATGACTTGGGTGTACCATTATTCTCAGAACAAGTTCGAAATATCATAGATGAATTAATGACAGGCGAGGAAGGAATTGAATGGTACGAAGTGTCCGTAGTTCAGTCAAGAAATCAGTATCGTTATTTTGCTCCAAAATTCACTAGAACTCTTGATATACTTAATGAAGACAGTTCTCTTTATGGGGTGAATAAGAGCATATTGATTAAAGCAGTACTCTCTGCGGAGAAGATAAAAAAATACTCGATTGTCCCAATTGTTGGTTCCTCTGAGGCGTTTTTCTTCCCAACGAGAATAGCGATCTCTGACAGAGTCAAAAAGGCGTTGAAAAAGTCATGAAGGAGCATATTGAGATATCATTTCCAAGTGAAATATCAAACTTAACAAGCCTAGAAATTGATCTGCAGGCTGTAGAAGTTAGGTTTAGTGAGATAGTAGATAAACTTGCGAAAGAACTTGATATAGGAGGAAGATCTTTGGTTATTTCCGTTATGACCAGAGCCTCGGATAGGGTTGGGGTAGCTAAACGTTCTTTTCGCTGGGGAGATCGGTATCGCTTATTTATCTCAATCTCCATTCCTAGTCATAAACAAGCTCTATGGGGACTTCGAAAAGTAGAATGGTCTTTATGGAATCCGATATCAGACAGTAGGCACTTTTATTTCGTAGAAGAGATAGATTACTCAAGTTATAATACAATAGAGGACTACATTGTCGACGCAGCGACAAAAGCACTAATTCTACTTTTTACCAAAGGTGTAACATGTGGTGGGCATCGGATTAAATTCAGCAAATGCCCTTTATGCCCCCGAACGCAAGCTGCGCAAGTACCTCCAAGGGGGTAAGATCGAGCAGTCGGGCGAGTGGCATTTCGAGTATGACAAGGATGGACAGCTTACCGAGAAGTACAAAGGATCGAGCAAAGTGGTGGGACACTACCCGTCGCAGACTCGATATGAACGGAAAGATACTGGAGGAGGAGTACAATAGGAACGCCCCCTACAGCGAGCAGATACGCATACCATTCCTTTTCCAAGGACAGTACTACGACCACGAGACAGAGCTGGCATACAACCGATTCCGATACTACGACCCCGAACTAGGACGATACATCTCCGAAGACCCGATACGATTTGATAGCGGAACGACTGCGTTGCATAGCTATGTCGAGGATACTACTGGCTGGATAGATATCTTTGGACTAGCAAAATCTCATTATAATGGGAAAAGAGGGGAAGCAAGAGCTAAGCATGATTTGGAGCGAAGTGGATTCAAAAACATTCGAAAACAAGTAGAAATGATGGTAAACGGAAAAAGAACCATTGCGGATTTTGTTGCAGAAGACGGGCATGGTAAAGTGCATGTGTTTGAAGTGAAATTTGGTAGTGGCCGACTAACTGAGAATCAGAAAAGTACCCAAGCATATCGACGAGGGCGAAATGCTCATGCCAATACAAGTAAAAGTGGTGGAGGTGCTAGCAAAACATCCGTATATTAAGTATAATAGTAAGCAATGAGAAGTACAGATATCAAGAGTTTGGTAAAGAAACTCTTCAATACATATATAAATGAAAGTGAAACATTGAGAGGTGTTTATCATTTTTCAACTATTTGCAAAGATGTAGGAGGGGTAAAAACTCATATTACTGGACTTTATCCAATAGGATTCTCAGAAGATGAAGTAATCAGGCTTAAGTACCTAAGAGGAAAAATGAAAAGAGTAGGTGCAGTGGCAACGATATTCCTCGAGCTAGAAATAAAAGAAGGGATTCTAGCAGACTGCATTCGACTGTTTAATTTAAATAGTCCCTCTGATCCCTATGTATTTAGCCTGTATTCTTCTTCTCTGCTCCGAAAACGCTTGTTTAGGGATGGGGATATTTCTATTTACCCCTCTATTTACTCCTCTAAGGAAGAACTGGAATCTGCTGTTTTAGAGGTTATTTGTGCTATTGAGGAGTATTTTATACGTCCTCAATGTATGATTTATAATATGAATGTGGATTTGCTGGAGTATATTGATAAGAATCACTCATTTTTCACATACCCATTTCTTTCAAAACTTATCATTTATCTGAGACACACTAAGAGTAGAGATGAAAATGAGCTGTACTCTCTAGCAGACAAGCGCTTTTCAGACTATAAGTATAGAACTCAAATAATAAGGCTAGCTCTGACCGAGTCTATTCATAGAGTCATATGTAACTAGTATCAGTTTGGCGTCGCAGGCTGGATATGAATGGTAAGATACTCGAGGAGGTGTACAATAGGAATGCCCCCTACAGCGACCGTATCCGAATACCATTCCTCTTTCAAGGGCAATACTACGACCACGAGACGGAACTCGCATACAACAGATTCCGATACTATGCACCTGAGCTCGGAAGATACATCTCCGAAGACCCGATACGATTTGCTAGTGGAACGTTAGCACTGCATAACTATGTAGAAGATAGCAATAGCTGGCTGGATGTGTTGGGGTTAACATATAAGAGCAAAAAAACAGGTGAGGATGTTAATTCTAGCGTCACGGTATTCTCAAGGCAGAAGGTTGCCCACAATCAAGTAGAAATACATGTTGATAGCCATGGTCTCCATGTACACATCAATCGGGGAACAAAAAAAGAACAGTGTATAAACATATCAGGGTTGACTGTTGGACAGGCACAAGAAAAACTTCCTAAAAAAGTAGCACAGAATTCTCGTGTCCAAGACGCTCTTAAAAAGGCATTGGAGGATTGATGAAAAAAAGAAGCATAACGGTTCGCTATAACGAAGAGGGGATCCCGTATATTACACCCAAGTCAGGTTGTTATCTTTCCTTTCAGATCTCACCTATAGGAGGTGAGATTGAAATTTTGGGTAATGAAATCGGATTACAGCTTCTAGCAAGGAGCATCTTAGGTATAGCTAAAATGGAGGAGGTGGATATGACATATCATATCCACCTAGATGAATTGTACTCCTTAAATGAAGAAGGTAAGAGTTTTGTTATTCGTAAAATAGAGAATGACGATCTTAAGTGAAGAAGTATGGAGAGTAGTAAAATTGCGACTTTCTAGAACGACAAGGTGATAATAAAAAAAAGCTTACGAAGAAAGATAAATAAAGGAACGATAAAAGAGAAGAGTACTTATGGTAGACTCAAATAACTACTGGGCTCTATTTGAGAAGGAAGGAAGAGGAGCTCCTCTTAGCCTTTCCGAAGGGATTATGCATACAGAATTCCAGAAAAAGAATCCTTTCGCCTCCTTACCTTCAGATTATGGAGACTGGAGGACTTCTGTCAATGCTCCTGTAGAGCTCCCCAAACAGCTTTGGTTTGTAACAAGAGATAGAGTGTATAACTTTGATTTACGCTTTAATAGTGCAGGATTTATAGTATCCCATGTTTTTCTTGGGTTATTACAGAGGCATACCTCTACACCGTATGTTTCAACTCCAGTGTATATGGTAAATAAGTTTGGAGATAGTGTCGCTAAAAAAGAGTATTACTACATCCGCTTCTATAATTATACAGACTTAATTGACCATACGTCATCTAATATTGTTTATGACAAGAAAGGCTTTATAAAGAAGCCTATAGAGCTACACTTAAGGACAGATATATCCCAACAGGTATTTATGACAGATAGTAGCTACTTCTTCAACAGGCTATTTTGTACTGATGAGTTTCGAAAAGCTTGCTTGGAAGCTTCTATTTATGGGGTGGAATTTGTGGAAGCGTTAAAAGCTGGAATCTATAAGCCATAATACTCTCAAGATAGTACGACTCGTATTGGGATTGTAGGTAATCCTACTGATTAGAATTATCCGCCGAGTAAGCGAGGCGAAGAAAAGTCATTGGGTTCTTAAATCCTCCCTTAGAGCTATCGCTTGCTCTTGTAGCTTAATGAGGAGCACGGAATACTTCTCGAGCTTGGCGAGCATTCGTTGAGCCGTGGCTACGGAGTGGTAGCTGTTCAGCGTCTTCACGGCTTCGTTGTAGAGGATGCCGATCTGCTGGATAGAGGCGATGATGGAAGACAATTCACGGAGATGCGAGTCTGTCCGAAAAATTGTGTAAATGGATATGTACGTATTAGCAGATTGGAACCCGTTTGTCAAATAGTATGGCAAATTGATTTACCGCTAATGCCCAATTTCTGATCGGCATCGTCCAGCGTTTACTCGCATTCCGTATCGCCAAATACATCACCTTATAAATCGAATCGTCATCAGGGAAACTTGATTTATTGCGCGTGATTTTTCGTAAACTGAAGTTCAACGACTCAATTGCGTTTGTTGTGTAAATAGCTTTTCGTATGTCCATCGGGTAATTGAAAAACTCGATGAGCTCATTCCAGTTCCTCTCCCACGCCGCCTGGATCATCGGGTATTTGTCATTCCACTTCTTCCCGAATGCTTCCAATGCATCATGCCCGGCATCAGCAGTAATGGCTGAGTATACTTCTTTTAGGTCTTTGCATACTGCCTTGAGGTCTTTGTACGAAACAAATTTTGTCGAGCTGCGTACCATGTGGACGATGCAGTGTTGTATATGGGTATCGGGAAAGACCGCTCTCACTGCATCAGGAAATCCGGTAAGCCCGTCCATACAAGCTATCAGTATATCTTCGGTACCACGGTTTTTTATTTCTGTCAACACACCTGCCCAAAATTTTGCTCCTTCCGTATCCGCTAACCATAGACCGAGTACCTCTTTCTTACCGTCCCAATTTATTGCTAGTGCTACATATAACGCTTTATTGACTGTTCTGCCATCCTGTCGGCAATTCACTCGCAAGGCATCAAGAAAAAGAATCGGATACGATTTATCAAGCGGTCTATTTTGCCATTCTTTTACATCCAGCATCACTGCTTCCGTTACGTGCGAAATAAGATCAGCTG
>CALIWM010000110.1:0-3747 GCA_938046645.1 uncultured Gemella sp.
TGGAAGAAGCACAACTGGCTGCATTTAAAGAAAAATATGCATAATTCCTTATGTTTTCGTTGATAATTACAAACCTTTAATTGTTGTTAATATCTGAGAAGTAAATCTATTTTGATTTATTAGAAAAAACGCTTAACGTATGAATAGAGCAAAATTCTATTGTATGTTAGGCGTTTTTATATAGTTTGTATTAGAGTTATTAAAAAAGAATATTTCACTATTAACCTCAAAGTTTAGCTTAATTAGAATATTATTTATTTGAAAATCTTTTATAGAAAACTTAGTTCATTATTTATATAATATATGTTAAAGTGAATTTGATATAGATAATATCGGTTCGCCATGTTATTTTAATATTAATATCTAAAATGATATCCAATAATATTGGACATATTATTATTAAATTTATATATTTGGCGTCTTACTAAAGTTAGCAGAAATAGAGGTGCTATAATGGCATTAGTTGCAATTGATTTGTTTTGTGGTGCTGGAGGAACAACTAAGGGGCTGTGCTCTGTAGGGATAGATGTTAGAGCGGGTGTGGAAATTGATCCGATTGCATCTGGAACATACTCATATAATAATCCTGGAACCATACTAATAAATGACGATATTAAAAATATTTCTGGAGACTGTTTAATAGATAGTATTAATCTCAATAATCATGATATGTTACTGTTAGTTGCTTGTCCTCCATGTCAAGGCTTTTCTAGTATAGGTAAGGGCGATTCTTTAGATGAACGAAATTTTTTGATATTTGAGTATTTAAGGTTAATAGATGAAATTAGACCACCATTCATTTTAATGGAAAATGTATCAGGAATTATACGAAAAAAAGAAAATGACATTTTTTCAAAATTTATAGATAACTTGAAAATTGAATATGATATAAAATATGAAATTTTAAATGCTGCGGATTATGGTGTTCCACAAATAAGAAAGCGTATGGTTCTACATGGTGTTAGACGTGACTTAGCACATCAAAATAATATTACGATTTCTTTACCACGACCTACACACTCAAAATATGGTGATAAATTATTACGACGATGGAATACAGTTAATGTGATTATGGATTTACCTCCACTTCGTGCTGGGGAGTCATATGTAATTGATGAAGGTGATAATCCTCGGGTGATATATAATCATTTTTGTAATAATTTGTCAGACATAAATTTAAAGCGTATTAGGTATATCCGAGAACATGGTGGAAGTAGAAGTTGTTTGCCTGAGGAATTAGTTTTGAATTGCCATAAAAAGATAAGTGGTCACGGAGACGTTTATGGGGTGTTAGCTTTAGATAAACCTTCCGTTACAATTACTGCAGGATGTATGTCATATACTAAAGGTCGGTTTGGACATCCTACTCAAGATAGAGCTTTAAGTGCAAGAGAAGCTGCAAGACTACAGTCATTTCCTGATAATTATAATTTTTTAGGGAATAAGGTCCAAATTGCAAGGCAAATTGGTAACGCTGTTCCAGTAGAGCTTTCTGCGGCAAGTGGAAGATATTTTTTAGAACTTTATAATCAGTTACAAGGGGTGTAACATGAGTGACACTAACCTATTAGAATCCTTAAAAAATAGTTTTAAATTTCAAAAAGCTGATTTTGCTCCATGGATAGAATATATTAGATTTCCTAAGTATAAAGCTTTAGAAAAAAACTTGCAGATTGAATTTACTTTTCCTATAACTATTTTGGTAGGGAAAAATGGTGTAAATAAAACCTCGATCCTTCATGCGCTTTATGGTGTACCAGGAAATAAAAGTGTAGGACAATATTGGTTTAGTACAGATATTGATAAAATTGATACTATAGATAGTGGAAAAGAACCAAAACACTGTATGATTTATTCGTACTATCATGATAAAGCTAGAAGAATAGTAGAGGTTTTAAAAACTCGTGTCAATACTAAGAACAACCTAGACTACTGGGAACCAGCAAGACCTCAAAAACAGTATGATATGACTGATTATGATCAGAAAGACTTTAAGGATTTAGGAAGCCAGTACAGCACTAGATGGGAAAATTTAGAGAAAAATGTAGTTTTTTGTGATAATAAAGAATATGTTTCGGCTTATGATTTATTATTTTATCACTCAACTTATAAAGGTTCAAAATTGATAAAATCTAGGCAAGAATTTATTCGCTCCAGATCAAGACCTTTAGGAAATTATATATCAAGGAACCTTGAAGAACTGAATTATAAGGGGCGAAACCGTCTAATAGAGGATAGGCTTCTTTCTGATGAAGTAGTAAAAGAAATCTCCAAAATTATGGATGAGGAGTATGAATATATTCGTATTATCAAACATTCTTTGTATACCAACTTACAAAAAAATGATTGTATGATTAGACCTGCTGAGACGATTTTATTGAAAAAAAAGGGCTTAGAATATTCGGAGGCCTTTGCGGGATCTGGTGAATCTAGATTGATTTTGTTAGTGGATAAAATTACATCAGCTGAAAGTAATTCGTTAGTTTTGATTGATGAACCTGAAATTTCTTTGCATCCAGAAGCTATATATAGATTTAGAGACTTTTTAATTGCTACAACTTTAAAGTTAAAATTACAAGTTGTAGTGACGACGCACTCTATACATTTTATTGAAGGCTTTCCGCCAGAAGCAATTAAGTTACTAGAAAGAATAGAAAACACTGTAAGTATTTCTGACTCTGTAGATTATAGGTCGGCATTTTATTCTATTGGGGCCAGTATAGATTCAAAATTAATAGTATTTGTTGAAGATGAATTAGTTAAGTATTTACTTGATTATTATATCAAAAAAACTGATAATAATATTTTACATAACAATGTTGAAATAAGAGTACATCCTGGTGGAGCTGAGTCGATTATAAATAATTGGGTAAAACTAGGGGGTATTTGTGGTTTAAAAAAATATCTAATATTATTAGATGGTGATAAATTTAAATCGATTGAGAACTCTAGATATTTAAAAAATGAGTATTTCGCTGATGGCGTAATAGATAGTGATCGGATTCCAGTCAGTGATAATCATAATTTAAAAGATATTATAAAAGATTTGACTGGTGTGAGCTTTAAAAACCTACCAATAAATGGAAATCATGATTCAGATAATAATGATGAACTATATAATGCTTATAGAGCAATAATCACTTATTGGTCTAAGTATGTAATATTTTTAGGTAAGGATAAAACGCCAGAAACTTTATTGAAAGAAGCAATTAATTATGAGGGGGAAGGGATAGAAAAAGAGGGAAAAGACTTTTTTAAGGATCAAACACAAAGGCTATTAAATTGTGATGTTGTAACAGCAGAGCAAATTTTTCATCAACAACAGCTATCTGTTCCACGTATAAGTGATACAAGTGAGCTAAAGTTAGAAATTAATAGAATTTTAGATATTATAAAAGAACATATATAGTATAACGATAGCTAATAGATTGTTGAAATGAATATAAGCAAAAACCAACTATACAATTGTTGTGATAGTATAGTTGGTTTTTATAATCAGATATATTTCATCTTTATCATAGAAAATTTTACCTATTATGTGTGATTCTATATTGTTAGTAATCTTGGGAAGGGGTAAGTTGATAATGTTTTGTAAATTTTATAATAAATAATTACTTTTTCTTTGTTTGGTTAATCTAAGCGCTGATATAAAAAGGTGTAGACTTTAACTATCCTTTAATATATAATATTTGTATTGCAATATTGGATCATGGCAGTTCTCGGGCCTGTGCAATGGGGGCCTGTGAA
>CALIWM010000111.1:0-11789 GCA_938046645.1 uncultured Gemella sp.
CTTGGAATTGCTAAGCATATATTCTTATTACCGAGGATTGCACGATATATAGCATCATAAACTATTTCTGTCTTACCCGCCCCGCAAACAGCCCAGATTAAAGTACTCTTCGCACTTTCTATGTTCTCCACTAAAATCTTACTTGCCTCTTCCTGAACATAACTTAACTCAACACTTGGTTCTTCCGGTACTTTTAAATCTAAAATTGGTATATTTATATGAAACTTTATAAAATAATCATCACTTCTACCAAAATTTATACATCTTCTACAATATGTAACTTTCTGATTTTTATTAATAAATGTAAAAAATTGTTGCTGATCTTTATTATCACATTGCAAACAGTGAAACTTACCTTTATCTTCATTTACTGAGTACAATTTACTTATATATTGACAATTATCTAAACAATGAAGTTTAATATTCATTTTTAGTAATTTGGATATAGATAAAAGCAGTCCATTATACCTCCTTAAAAAAGTTAAATCACTCTCTTTTAGAGTATAGACTGCCCCTGTCATTATTTCATTATATATTTCATCAAAATCTGAATTGATTTCTCCAAAATCATCATAGCTCTTTTTAATTTTTCTATAATTTATATTTTTGTCATTATTACTCATTTTTGAATAATAAACTATATAAATCGCCTCTATAAATTCACAGTATTCCCTAAAAAACATTTTCTATTACCCCTTATCCGTAAATTTTTTATCAAAAATATTTTCAGTAAATCTCCTCATTTAGTTAACATTTTAAGTTTCTAATATTCCTAGTTAACCACATAACACCTATATTTAATTTTATTTTAACAAAAATATATTTATAAAGCAAAATAAATGTACATTTTATAAAAGTGACATTTTTATGCAAACTATGTTGCTAACGTTATCAAAAAGTGGTATAATAAAACTATAAAAAAAGGGGGAACCCCCTATAAAGTAGCTGAGCTGCTTTATGAAAGGAGTGCTTTAAAATGTTAAGATATCAAGTACGAGGAGAAAATTTAGAAATTACTCAAGCAATCAGAGAGTATGTCGAAAGTAAAGTTTCTAAATTAGAAAAATACTTTGCTGACAGTTTAGAAGCAAACGTTTACGCTAATGCTAAAGTATACAAAAATAATAAGAAAAAAATCGAAATCACTGTACCTCTTAAAGGTGTAACACTTCGCGCAGAAGAAACAAACGAAGATTTATACGCCGCTGTTGATTTAGTTGTTGACAAACTTGAACGTCAAATGAGAAAACATAAAACAAAAATCAATAGAAAAGGTCGTGAAAAAGGATTTGCTGAAGAAAATATTCTTACTAGCGAGTTAGAAGAAGCTGAAGAAGCTACTTTAGATCTTGGCAAAGTTAAACAACTTAAAGTTGAAGCAATGACAAGAGAAGAAGCTGTATTCCAAATGGAACTTCTAGGACACGATTTCTTCGCATTCTTAGATAACACTACAAATGAAATTTCTGTAGTATATAAACGCCGTGACACTGGATACGGAGTATTAGAAATTTCTAAATAATTAATATTGAGTTTAAACACAATCAACCATCTTCCGTAGGTGGTTGATTTTTCTTTACAAATACAATAAAATTAAAATAAAGAGAAATGATAAGTAAAAAAAATGATTTTATGTTTGAATTTCTTTGAATAATTAAATTTATACATAATTATGTATTTCATGTTCTCTATCGTGGTGGCGACAAAATTGAATTCAATTTTGTTAGAAGAAAATGAGACCTTTCGGCTTATTTTCTAGCTGTAGAATCCACTTTTCATGTGTAATCACATGAAAAGTTAGTCGGAAGCGTCCTTCTCCACAATAAGAGAACATAAGAAATATTTTATTCTATACACATTATACAATACCCACTAGGAGGATTTTTTATGACTAAAAAAGTAGCCTTATTCATTGAAAATGGAAGTGAAGAATTAGAGTTAATTGCACCACTAGATATACTGCGTCGTGCAAATATTCACGTTGATCTAATCTCTGCAAACAACGAAGATTATATAACTAGCTCACATGACGTAAAAATAATAGTAGATAAAAAAATTGATGACGTCGATAATATTCTTGATTATGATGCAATAGTAATCCCAGGTGGAATGCCTGGAAGCACATTACTTCGTGATAACGACAAAATTATCAAATTCTATCAAGAAATGTATAATGCTGGTAAATTGGTTGCCGCCATCTGTGCTGCTCCTATCGTACTAAGTAAAGCAGGGATTCTAGAAGATAAAGAAGTAACTTCTTATCCAGGATTCGATAAGGAAATAAACTGCAAAATATACAATAACGAAAAAGCGGTAATCGTTGATAAGAATGTAATCACTGCTCAAGGTCCTGCCGTAGCTATTCTATTCGGTTACGAAATCGTTAATTATCTACTTCAAGATGGCACTGCACAAAACATTAGTAATGGTATGCTAGTTCCAGTATTAAAAAATAACTTATAAAACACATCAAATAAAGACCTCAGATTTAAATGTCTGAGGCCTTTTCACTATTTCATTATTTTGTTAATTCTTCTAACTCTTTCATCGCAGCTACCACAACTTCTGGGGTACAAACATCAACAGCAAGTTTAAATGTTTCTTTTTCACTAGCTGCAAATTCAGCAATTTTTTGCATTTTTTCTTCTACATCTTCTGTTACATTAACACAAGCTAAATTATAAGCTAAATCATTAGCTTTATAGAACGGAACAAGTTTCTCAACTTCTTCTCTTTTTCCTTCAGCAAGTAATTGAACTAAGATACCATAAGATACTTTTGTTCCATGCAACACAGAGTGTGTTTCTTTAACTAAACTCATACCATTGTGCACTGCGTGAGCTCCTGCCATACGTCCATAGTGAACACCGAAGCATCCAACACATCCTGAGATAGCAAATACTGTGTCTACAGCATTTTTGAAGCTTTCAGTTACTTCACCTTTTTCCATAGCTTCCAATGCACCATTAGCATCACGAAGAAGAACATCACGAGTAATTTTAGCTGCTTCTAATCCCATTCTTACAAAAGGATCATTAAACTTGTTATTTCTCTCTACTAATACTACTGCTTCATACCATTTAGCTAAAGTATCTCCAATTCCCGCTACGAAATATTCTTTTGGTGATTCTAATAATAAGTCTAAGTCTGCGACACAAGCATAAGCTGTACGTTTAAAATATGCAACCTCTCTAAATGTGTGATCTGGGTGATAAACTGCTGCTACTGGCGCATATGGTGCACAAGTTGCGATTACAGTTGGTACTGTCATATACTCAACATTTAAGTTTTGCGCTACTCCTTTAGCAGTATCGATAACACGTCCTCCACCTACTCCAAGGACAACATCAACACCTTCTCCATATTCATCAGCAATACGTTGCATATCCTCAAAAGATGCCGAACCATCATATTTAGCTACCCTAAATTCTCTATTACCTTTATAAAACTTCGTAAACGCTGCGTAAGATTTTTCTCCAGTAACAATCAAAGGAGTCTTAAAACCTTCTAATCTATTATCAAGTGCAGACAATGCCCCACTTCCTGAAATATATTCACTTACCCCTGGTCTTGCTACATTTGCTAATTCAAACATTTTACATCTCTCCTTTGTTGTTAAATTTATAATTTTATTGTTTAAATAAGATTATATCATTTCAGAAAATTAAAATCAATAGTAAATTAAAACCTTTTCATTTTCTGATAATTTAAAAAGAATCTATTCAGGAATAATTTATAAATATCTAAAATTTAAAAATCAAGGTAATCGATGAAGTAAATTATTACTATATCAATTACCTTGATTTTTATGTTATTTCGGGAAAAATATAGTCCCCTCTTTCTTAGTCTGCCCTTTAGTTATAGACTCCACTATAGTACTAGCTTTTTCTAAGGCCACTATATCGCCATTTAATTTTTCAATTAATATCTTTCTTCCTTTATATGGACTATAAACACTCGCTTCTATATTCTCAATTTTTAAATAATAACGTTCATCAAAGTTATTTTCCTTAAGCATATTTTTTATCTGTGCTAAATTCTCTTCATTATAATCTACATACTCGAATAATCTTCTATTTTGTAATCTTTTTGCTAAATCAGCAGCAATTTTATCTTCTTTATCTTGAATAAGAGCACAACAATATAATAGTGAATTTTCATCCAGTTTAAAATATTCTTCTACACTCACTTCAGATTCTTCTAAAAATGGCACCAACACCTTCATATCTTCAAAATAATCTTTATTGTCTTTAAAAATATCTTTCAATCTATTAAATAGTTGAATGAATACCGCCTCATAACTTCTAGCTACAGGATGATAATAAACTTGCCAGTACATTTGATATCTTGCCATAATATAATCTTCTACACTGTGAATACCAGTATATTTAACTACAATTACCTTCCTACCTTCATTTGTTTTTCTTACGCGCATTGTACGTAATATTCTTTCAAGATCAAACTGCCCATAACTAGTAGCTGTAAAATAAGAATCACGTAATAAATAATCCATTCTATCAGCATCTAGTTGACCTGACACAATCTGATTAAGTATATCATTTTCATGAGTATGCTGAATAATAGATACTATATCTTGTGGCAACTTTTCTGAAACAGCTCTTAAAATAGCATTAAGTTCTGTATTACCTAATATTATTTTTGCTGTATATTCCTCGTGACTATGATTAGTAACATGCTCAAATGCATGAGAAAACGGACCATGCCCCACATCATGTAATAATCCGGCAAGCATCACACAAACTTTCTCATACTCTGTTAGTTCAACACAAAGCGACTTAACCTCTGTAACCATTCTCCTAACAATCTCATAAACACCTAACGAGTGAGAAAACCTAGAATGTTCAGCCGTTGGATAAACTTGAAAATCTCCCCCTAATTGTCTTATACGGCGTAATCTTTGAAACTCCTTACTATCAAGACAATTCCAAATTACTTCATAATGAATATGAATATAGCTATGTACTGGATCTTTTAATACTTTAGTCTCATCTAATCTCTTTAATTCCATCACTTTTCCCCCTATTACAATCTAAAATTTTTACTATATTTCTCTTTTATTATATCAAAGCACAAAAAAAAGACAAGCCTAAGCTCATCTTTTTCACTCTTATTCTTATTTTTCGTCTACTACGTATGGTAAAAGTGCCATGTGTCTAGCTCTTTTAATTGCTGTAGTTAACATTCTTTGGTACTTAGCTGAAGTACCTGTTACACGACGTGGTAAGATTTTTCCACGTTCAGAAATGAATTTTTTAAGTAATTCTACATCTTTGTAGTCGATAAATTCTACGTTATTTTTAGTGAAATAACATACTTTTTTACGACGACGCATGTTGTTACGACGATTGTTAGTTACTGCCATTGTGCATGTCCTCCTATGTAATTTTAGTCTTCTTTAAACGGATTTACTACATCCTGCATGAAGTCATCATCTAGATTACTTGGGAAGTTTTCCCCAAAGTCAGAGAATGATGAACTATCATTAATAAAATCTTGCATAGCTGAATTAGCTTGTCCAAAGTTTTGATTAGTATTGTTGTTATAATAATTTTGATTATTGTTATTATACGCTGGTTGTGATTGAGGTTGATTAAAACTCATTGAGTCAAAACCATTGTTTTGTCTACTATGTGAGCTATTTTTAGATTCAAGGAATTGAACAGTCTCTGCTACTACTTCAGTAACATAAACTGTGTTTCCATCTTTACCTGGATAATTTCTAGTCTGTATTCTACCTTCAACAGAAATCAGACTTCCACGTCCTAAGAAACGTGCCATATTTTCTCCTTGCTTTCTGAAAGCTACACAGTTAATAAAGTCTGCTTGTCTTTGACCATTTTGGTCAGTGAATGTTCTGTTTACAGCTACTGAGAAATAAAGCATTGGAATATTCGAACTAGAATATCTCAATTCTGGATCTTTAGTTAATCTACCTACTAATACTACACGATTTACCATAGTATTTCACCCCTTATTTTTCTAATCTTACTACCATGTGACGGATGATGTCATCGCTAATTTTTGCTAAACGATCGAATTCTTTTGTAGACGCATCTGTTGCTGAAGTTAATTCTACTACATAGTAGTAAGCATCACTGAAGTCTTCGATTTCATAAGCAAGGCGTTTTTTACCTAAATCTTTAACTTCTACTGCTTCTGCACCTTCTGAAAGAATATTTACGAATCTATCAACCACAGCTTTTTTAGCTTCTTCATCGATACGTGGTTGAACAGCAAACATTACTTCATATTTTCTCATGTGTGTGTTACCTCCTTTTGGTCTTTGCGACTCTCTAATCTATTAGAGAGTAAGGAGTAATAAAATTACTCTAGCGACTATTATATCAAGTATAAAAATAAAAATCAACTAATAACCATATTTTTTGAAAATTTTTTTAGGCTAATATTTAAGAAACTTCTTCATTATTTAGTCACTAAAAAATTCCACTATAAACTATTCAATACACCCCTTACTAAAAAAATATCCCCTTAAAAAACTCTAAGGGGATTTCTTATTACTCTTTAACTCTAAATGAATATACTAAAACTAAAATTAATAGTATTAATAAGCTATATAGTGCAAACGATGCACCAATAGCATTAGCGAAAAATAATATAACCGTTGTTCCTATTGGTACTGAAATAGTAATAATAGTACTAAAAATACTATATATTGACGTTTGTTTCTCCTCAGGAACTGATTGTAAAATCAATGCATCTAGTTTTGGATTCGATATCCCTTCGAAGTAACCTATTATTACAGTTAAAATAACGAGTATAAATTTATTTTGAAGTAACAATAGATTTCCTACATACATAATGAATAAAATTATTTCTAATATAGCATTATTTTTCAAACTCATATTTTTATAAAAACTAATTTGATAGACTCCTCCGGCAATTGTACTGAGTACTTCCACAATTTCTAATAAAGTGATCGTATAAGCAACATTACCAAATAGTAAGCTATCATTTTTTACCAAAATTACTAAAAGTAAGGCGAACATCGCAGATGAATAAAAATTCATTCCTAAAAATAGTATAACAAAATTATATATTTTCTTTATCTCACGAAGTATTTTAAAGTTTTCAATAGTGTCCTTTAAAAATATTTTAGTACTTACCTTCTCTGTATTCTTAACTTTAAAACTGCCAATCTCTGCTTTCATCGCATTTTTATATTTTGCGAGTATTAAAAATGCTATTAAAAATAGTACTGCATTCAACATGCCAAAATATGAATAGTTATAACTTAAAAGGCCTAGAATAAATACACCTGCAGCCTTCCCACCAAGTGAGATTGTATTATTTACAGAACTGATAAATGCCAGTGCTTCACTAAGTTGTTCTTTACGTACCAATCTAGTGTTTATCGACATTGATAAATAGCTATTATAACCACCTAGAATATCCGCAACTACATTTACAAATACTAATACAATAAAAATCCACCACTGTACTCCATAAATACATACTAAGGCGAATAATGAAAATAATAAAAACTGATAAAATCTAGTAGATAGTATTATGTTGTACTTATCTTTTGTCTGATCCGCAAAATATCCTAGGATAAACGAGATAACATAAGGTAAGGTTGTGGCTATTGACACCATACTCACAGCTAATTCGGGATTCGGTAAACTCGTTGCATAAATAATAAACGCAATATCAAATAGCGTCCTACCAGCATTTCCAAAAGCCAATGAAATAGTGAATAACCTATAGAGTTTATTTTTCAAGAAAACATTCATAGAATATCACCTCCTGTATTAGCTCTATTTTACATTTATACGATTAAATTTTCAATATATTACATGGTTTTTTTGAAAATTTAAATCATTTATCGTAAAACTCCAATTTTCTCTCGATTAAGAAAAAAGAGTAACTAAATAAAATGTTAATTCCTACGAACTCAAATTCATCTTAGTTACTCTCTGTTTATATATATTTCTTATATTCTATCCCTCGTGAAATATTTATACATATCTTCACGAATTGGAGTCTGTATTTTATAGAAGAATTGGATTACTGTATCTCCGCTTCTTTCTCTAGCTACTAATTTAGGTTCTCCTATCGTCTTCATCTCACCTAAGAAGTAAAATATTCGAGCTCCATCTTTATCATCTTTATTTTTTCTCATAAATAGATAAATTTTTGTTTCATCATTATAGAAATAGTCGCACTCTTTCGATTCTAAATTCCTTCTCGGCTTCGACATCGAAGTAAAACCATTATCCGGTAAAAATCCATGCGTATAATCACGATTAAATGAATTTTCATCAATGTCGTAATTAATAAATACCGGTAAAGTCTTCGTTCTTTCGTCGTACTTATAACCACCTATAGCTAGCGGCACGTAGTTTGTTCCCCATGAGAATAATTTACAAATATCTTCAAAACTATATTTCTCATACAATATAAAATTAGTATCTTTGTATAAATTATCTTTGTAATATTTATTATATCTGTAAATTCCATAGTCTATCAAATCTAATAATAATTCTCTAAAAATCTCTGATTGCAACTGTTCTTCAAATTCTTTAGACATTCTTATCTCAGCAACATTCTCATCTAAGAATATACAATCATGAAACTTCTTCTTAGTGACACTACTAGTTACGAAATTGTTTGTAAGTATCTTTCTACTAACATCCAGCTCATAATCTGCAATAAACTTATTATAATCTTTCAACATAATTTCTTCAAAAGCTATAAGAACATTACGCTTCTTATCATCTAATAACAAGCGTAAAATTATAAGTTCTTCTATCTTTTTACTCAAGATTAGATTAGTAGAGACAAAATTCAACATATTTTCTGCAGTCTTTGTCAGCTTTCCACTATATTTAAACTGTTTATCCTTCTTAGATAAGAATGAATAATAACTTCCAGCTACTTCGAAAATTTTTCTAATGTCAATTGCATCATAGTTTTCAAAGTCTGAATAAGTAGGTATTCTACCAATTTTATTTTTTAACTTATTATATTCATCAGTAACAAATAGCCACGTATTTAACTTTACATTGTCTATCGCGCTATATATTCTTTGTTTAGAGATTTCATCAAAATGAATAGTTGATGTCCCTGGAATATACCTAGTTCCCTGAGATAAAAACTTCCTTACGGTATCTTTGTCATAACTATTATCTCCAGATAGAGCCACAGGTATTAAGAAGTTATTTTTATAATTGGCGATAAAATCTATTATTACCACGAACTCCTTGTCCTTAGATTTTCTCAGGCCTCGACCTAGCTGTTGAATAAAGATAATAGAACTTTGCGTAGGTCTTAACATAATTACCTGATTAACCTCAGGAATATCTACACCTTCATTAAAAATATCTACGGTAAATATATAATCTAACATATCGCCATCATTCGCAACTAACTTAGCAATCTCCTGTTCGCGTCGTTCCTGACTATCTTCACCTGTTAAGCTAGTAGTATTATAACCACGTGCGTTAAACTCTTCACTAAGCACCTTGGCTTCTTGTTTCGATGAACAGAAAACTAGACCTTTTACTCTATCTCCTGAATAGCCATAATAATTAATCTTACTTATAATATGCTCGACACGTTCACTAGACACTAAATTTGAAAAATCGCTCAGTTCATCAATAACCTTACCATCAACCTCTAGATCACTAATTCCGAAGTAATGAAACGGACATAATAATGAATTCTCCATCGCTTCTTTTAAGCGAACCTCATAAACGATATTATTGTTAAATAATTCATAAATATTAAAACTATCCGTTCTATCAGGGCTTGCCGTCATCCCTAGATAAAATGTCGGTTTAAAATAATCCATCAATCTAAGATAACTATCAGCTCCTGCCCTATGTACCTCATCTATTATAATTTCATCAAAATGAGTATCACTAAAACTCTTAAAAACATCTTCTTTAGACATAGTTTGAACTGTAGAAAAAATAAAATCCGCTTCTATATTTTTCTCTTTACCTGTAAGTAAACCATAGCTACGACTGGTTCCAAAAATAGTCTTGAACGTCTCTAATGCCTGACGAGCAATCTGTTCTCTATGAACGATAAACAACAATCTCTTAGCACCTATACTCTTCATTGCAAAAGCTGCCGCAAATGTCTTACCAGTTCCTGTCGCAGAAATAAGAAGACCCTTGTTATCTTGATTACGAAGTTTTTCGAAATTTTCTATAAAACTCCTTTGCATCTTATTCGGTTTAATTTCCTCGGAAATAATTTTTTTAGTAATAGTCTCAATCTTATTACTAGCGAATTCTTCGACATACTTATCTTCTATTTCAGAATACGACTTAGATTTTACCCACAATCCATTAAACTCATCTAAAACATTATCAATTAAAGTCCTATCTCCCTCAATAAAGGTATTCCATTCTTTATTTATCGTCAGTGCCGCACTAGTTAAGTTCGAGCTTCCCATCAGTACTTTCCATGAGTCACCGCATCTAAATAAATAACCTTTAGTATGGAATCCATGTTTATTTTCTACACAATCATAAATCTTTAGAGAAATATTTCTGAAATTAGACAATTTCTCTAATACTTTAGGAGTATTAAAATATAAATAATTCGTCGTTAAAATTTTTCCACGGATGTTTTTTTCTTCTAAATTCTTCAAAGTTTGAAGTAAACTCGTTAAACCACTTTCTGAAATAAATGCCACGCTGAAAATAAATTCATCACACATTTCTAATTCACTCTCAAGTGTACTAAGAACTTTCTTTGCTTCTAAATGATTATTATAAACAAATGTATTCTTCATTTTAACCTCCTTCTGTTAGATTAGCCATTAATTATTTCATATGTCATTAAGGCTTCTTTCATAACTTTTACATTATGAACACGTACCATTCTAGCTCCTCGTTTCACCGCTTCTAATGATAAAGTCGCACTTACTATGTCTCTATCTTTCGGATTACTATTACCACCTAGTACATAATCTGTAGTTCTCTTTCTACTTACCGCATATAAGATTTCACAACCTAGTGAATTAAGTAATTCTAGTTTACGTGTAATTTCTAAGTTAGCTTCTGCAGTTTTACCAAATCCCATCCCAGGATCAACGATAATATTTTCTTTCTTCACACCTGCATTTAAGCAAATATCAACACTCTCACCTAGTTCACGTACAACTTGTTCAATCTCATGCCCTTCTTCTACTCCACCATTGTGCATAATAAAGATTGGAATATCATGTTTAGCAGCTACTTCTGCCATATTACTTCCTTTTGCTCCATTTACATCGTTCAGTACATCTACCCCTGCCTCAATCATGTATTCAGCAACATTAGGCTTATACGTGTCGACACTAAAGCACACATCAGGGAATGTTTTTCTTAAAGTTGGAAAGACGCTTTGTAATCTAGCCAGTTCATCTTCTTCACTGACTACTGTCGAACCTGGACCAGTTGATTCAGCACCGATGTCAATAATATCAGCACCTTCAGCTACCATCTTACGAACACCTTCTATCGCAGCTTCTATATCGTAAAAATCTCCCCCATCTGAAAAAGAATCAGGAGTAAAGTTCAATATTCCCATAATTAAATATTTTTTTTCATTTAATAATTGTTTTAATTTATTCATTCTGTCACCTTATCATTTTATTTTACATACCTTACTATTATATCACGTGACTATTGTGTTTGCAGTAAAAAAAGAAGCAACCCTAAAATCTTAATTTTAGAATTACTTCTTAATTTTGTTGATTGGGAGTGCCTTCCCAACTTTCTACTCACTCTGTTTCTTCAACGAACGAATAACTG
>CALIWM010000112.1:0-11788 GCA_938046645.1 uncultured Gemella sp.
AGCATCTTGAGTAATGTGTCCAAATCCACCTACGTGGTATGCTCCTAAGATAATTACTAAAACAGCTCCTCCAAGTAAAATAATACCTTGGATAACGTCTGTCCAGATAACCCCTTCTACCCCTCCTATGAATGAGTAAACTACACAGAGTAACCCGATTACCGCACACACTAAGAATGGATTAAGTGTCGATACTGATGTAATCGCAACTGTTGGTAAATAAATAACGATAGCTACACGCCCAATATGGAATAGTGAGAATAACACACTTCCTACTACACGTACACTAGGATTAAAACGTTCTTCTAAATATTCATATGCTGTCGTTACATTTAATTTTCTAAAGAATGGAACATAGTAGTGAATTAATATCGGAATAATCGCGATAATCGAGAAGTTTCCTGCTGCGTATGTCCAGTCTCCGTTAAATGCTTTTTCTGGCGTCGCCATAAACGTAATTGCCGATAATGTTGTTGCATAAATTGAGAATCCTACTGCCCAAGATGGAATGTTCCCTCCGGCTTTAAAGAATTCATCCGTGCTTTCACCTGCTTTTTTAGTGAAATACACCCCTATTGCTAGCATAGCTATAAGATAAACTGCTAAAACTATACTATTAAGTGTACCAAATCCTATTTTATCCATGGTACTCCCCTCCTGTTTTTCTTAATAATATTTTTTCTAATAATTGGGAAGGAGGAGATCTTCTCCTCTTTCCTTCCCCCTAATTTATTCCGTATTTTTTTAAAATTATAGATTGTAATCTTTAACTAATTTTTCTACTTCAGGTAACTTAGCTGGATCAAATACTTTCATAGGTTGTTTACAGTACCCTGCATCAATACCTTTAACTTTTAAGATTTCTTTAAGAGTTTGATATAATCCTAATTCTAACACTTTTTCAATTACATCATTCGCTTCATGTTGAAGTTCGTAAGCTTCAGCAACTTTACCTTCTTTAGCAAGTCTGAAGATTTCTTGGCTTCTTTGTCCGTTAACATTGTATGTAGAACCGATAGCTCCGTCTACTCCTGTAATAGCAGCTTGAACTAACATTTCATCAAATCCAGACCAGATAAGTTTGTCAGGGAATCGTTTTCTGAATCTTTCTAATTGATAGAAGTCTGCAGCAGTGTATTTAACACCGATAACTTTTTCATCTTCTAGTAATTCAGCGAATTGATCTAAACTAATTTTAACTCCTGTTAAGAATGGAATGTAGTAAAGAATCATGCTGTTATCTGTAGCATCGATGATTGTTTTGTAGTAGTGTTTAATTTCATTAAATGATAATGGGTAGTAGAATGGAGTAACTGCTGATAGTGAGTCGTATCCTAATTCTGTAGCATATTTAGCTAATTCTACCGCTTCATTTAAATCTAAAGATCCAACTTGAGCGATAAGTTTAACTCTATCCCCAACTACTTCTTTTACAAATTTAAAAATTTGTTTCTTTTGAGCAGTGTTTAATAAGAAGTTCTCCCCACTACTTCCATTAACGTATAAACCATCAATTTTACTTACGTTAATGTTGTGCTCAATAACCTGTCTTAACCCCTCTTCTTTAACCTCACCATTTTCGTCAAATGGAATAAGTAAAGCTGAATAAAGTCCTTTTAAATCTTTCATTATAATAACCTCCGTTATTTGTTTTTAATATTGTGCATTTATTTAACACATTAAATTTTAATACACTTATATTGTAAAACGTTTTCTTTAGTTTGTCAATAGAAAAATCTTGAAAATTTATTTTTTTTGAAAACCTTTTAACCATTGCTATCGTTATTATGTTTACACTATATAATAATAGTTGCTCTAGTTGACACTTATACAGTATATGTAAATATATTGTCTAGTCCTCTTGTCTCTATTTAATACATTAAACCTCCCTTTTTTAAAAATAAAAAGCGACTCTTTCATCAAAATTGATTTTAAAAGTCGCTTCTATTCACTATATAAAACATCTTTGAATTTTTTATTTAACAATCAGATACTAATTCAACGATAAATTTAATATTATACTGTAATTTTAAAATAATCTTCCTTACCAGGATAATCTCATTTTAGTTTTATCTATCATAACTTCCTACTAAGAACATATTTCCTTTTAATGTATAGTTACTACAATCAGTTGTTAAGATAAAACTATCCCCTTTTTTCACATCATAAATGCTACCTTCTATTTCTACATTTCCACTTCCATTAAGGACAGTAAATAGATTTCCTGTTCGAGTTTTTTCTAGGGAAACTTCTCCCTCCACTTCGACCTTAAACACAGAGAAATACTTCTCATCTGCTAAGTGTGTTACTGTAGCCCCTTCTAATTTTTCCGTTTTAGGGCTTGTAGTAACTTTTTCAAATGGAACTTTTGTCACATCTTTTGTTTTCTCTATATGAAGTTCACGTTTATTACCATCTTTATCAACACGATCATAATCATATACTCGATATGTCGTATCAGAATTTTGTTGCACTTCATATATTAATATTCCCTCTCCAATCGCATGAAGAGTTCCCGCTGGAATATAGAAGAAATCTCCCGCTTTTACTTCTTCTTCTATAAATAATTCTTGCCATTGTTCATGATTTATTTTATCAGTGAACTCTTCTTTTGTTTTCGCAGTATGTCCATATACTAACTTAGCACCTGCTTTTGCATCCAGCACATACCAACATTCAGTTTTACCAAGTTCACCATTCTCATTTTCGCGCGCATAATCATCTTCAGGATGCACTTGAACGGATAGGTTATCGCTAGCATCTAAGATTTTAATTAATAAAGGAAACTTATCGTACTTTTTCTCAGTGAATAAAGTAGGTTGTTTCTCATAAGCTTCTTTTAATGTTAAACCTGCTAACTCACCGTTTGTTATTTTTGAACTACCGTTATCATGAGCGGCAATAACCCAGGCTTCTCCAATATTTCCTTGTGGAATAGAAAAATCAAACTTCTCTAAATTACGTCCACCCCATATTCTTTCACAAAATACAGGCTCTAAAAATACTATCTTATCCATTTTATTCTCCTTAAACAATTCTAACTTCTAGTTTATTATACACCAGTCACTCTTTTTTATACAGCATATACCTTTTATTATTTTACAAGAAACAGTTTTCAAAATATTAATTTTATGGTAATATATCGTTGTATAGAAATTAAAAAAATCATTAACATTAAAGATAATTATGTCTTTATTAAGAAAGTAGGTATATTATGTTATTAGGTATTGATATTGGTGGAACAAGTATAAAATTTGCTGTATTTGATGAAAATCACAAAATCGTACATTACGAAACTTGTAAAACACCTGACAATGTAACTGTAAAAATTACTGATGAAATGTATAGAATCGCAAGTAAAATCCGTGAATCTTATAACTTCACTGCTGCTGGTATTTCAGCTGCAGGTGTTATCGACAATGTTAACATGGAAGTTATCCGTTCAGCTCCAACTATTAAGAACTATCTTGGAACTAACTTCAAACGTGATTTTGGAGATAGACTAGGTATTCCAGTATACGCAGATAACGATGTTAACTGTGCCTTACTTGGTGAACAATGGCTTGGTGGAGCAAAAGGTTTAGATGAAGTATTCTGTATGGCTTTAGGAACTGGAATCGGTGGGGCTTACTACCTTACTAGTCTTCCTTTTGGATCTAACTTCGGTGTAGGTGAAATCGGACAATCTCTTTACGATTTCGACACTAAAACTACTTACGAACAACGTGCTTCTACTATCGCTTTAGATAGAAAAATCAAAGCCGAAATGTACGAAGGAATTAGCGTTATCGAATTCTTCGATCTTTGTAAACGTGAAGACACAACTGCACTAAAAGTACTAGATGAATGGTTATTCGAACTTGCTCGTGGTATTGTTAACCTACTATGTATTCTAGATCCTAAATACATCGTAATCGGTGGAGCTGTTTCAGCTCAAGGAGATTATTTATTAAACAAACTTGAAGCTAAAGTACGCGAACTTCACCCAATCGAAAACAACCAAACTAAATTCCTAGCAGCTGAGTTAGGAAATGATGCAGCTCTATACGGAGCTATTAGCCCATTTGTAGAAAAATAAGATATTAAGAACTACCCCCTCTTTACCTATAAAGTAAAGAGGGGCTTGGTTTTTTATTGTATTCCAACATCTTATAATATATAATAAAAGTGAGAACATTGTTAAGGAGGTATTGTTATGAATTTAGACCTAAACGAAAATGAACTAACTATCATGGGGATTAAATTCGATAATATTAAAGATTTCAAAAATGTCTGGTATGCTCTTAGTACAAATATCATTGAAGGATGGACACCAACATCCAACGATGTTATCGAATTAAAGAATAAGCTTATTTCTATTTCAAAAAAACATGAGTAGAAATAAATACGAAGAATATAGCTATATAGATTATGATAATATCTATACCTATCCAGACACTAATATCCTTATAAACAAATTTAATTTAAACTCATTAGAAGAATTAAAAAATAAAGAGTACTCTCTTGTGGCTAGCAAAATATTAGAATTGTATCTTCAACCTATTCTAGTTAATTCTATAGATGACATTTATAAAATACATAGTTTTTTATTTTCAGATATATATTGGTGGGCTGGTCAATGTAGAAAGGTTAACATTTCCAAAAACAATAAACCATTCATCCCTATCCAATCATTTCCTACAGCTGAGAACTATATTAATCACCTAATTTCAAATTATCACAGAAATGCTCATAACAGAGAAGAAGTTTCTAGTGAACTAGCTAATATTTTAGATAACCTTAATTACTTCCATCCATTTAGAGAAGGTAATGGTCGTACTCAAAGAGAAGTAATTCGTGTCCTAGCTATGATGAAAAACTACGAAGCAATAATTAATATTGGAGCAGATGATAACATATATAATCTCTATATGGACGGAACAGTATACAGTGACAAAACAAAACTAAAACAACTATTTAATATTATCCTGAAAAAGCTCTAAACATTGACTTTAATTCAAAAGTCCTAAATTGAAAATGTTTATATGAGAACATATAGACGCAGTGGTTTATTGATATCTAATAAACCTTTCGGGAGTGATGTGACAAATCGATTTCTTCGAAACCACGATTTTGTCGAATCACTCTCTTTTATTTTTTTAATAGAACTTCAAAGCTTTGTTCAGTGTTAATTTATCATTTTTGCAACCGTTTAAATTTTTTTCTAATGTTTTTTAAGTTTTTTCTTTACAAAGTCCTGCATAAGTGATAATATAAATTTAAGTTAACACATTAAATTTTGATAAACACATAATAATTAAGTCAAGGAGGGATCAACTTGAAAAAATACGAAAAGATTATAAATGATATCATCTTAAAAATACAAACCGGTATTTTTAAAGAAGGTGAACAACTCTATACAGAAAAAGAGATAAAAGAAATATATAATGTTAGTAGTACTACTGCTGTTCGTGTGCTAAACGAACTAGAATCAGCAGGGTACATTTTTAGAATTCAAGGTAAAGGAAGTTTCGTTAACAAAACTCTAGTTAATAAAAAAGTCTTTGTTACAGAAAACAACAACTTCCATAAACACTTCAAAGAATCAGTATCTGAACATTCTGAAGTTATCGAAGCTGAGATTATTCAAGATAAAGAGCTTTGCTCAAAATTAAAATTAAAAAATCAAAAACTTCTAAAAGTAGCTCGTATAAAATATATCGGTAATGTTGCTTGGGCTCACCAAACTAACTATATTCCGATTAAATACTTACCTGATGTTAATATCGATGATATCGACAGTTTCAAAGAGCTTGCTACTATGATTAGAAAAAAATATCGTATAGATATTCACCAAGAAAAATCTAAAAAAAATATGAAAGTTATAGTTGATACTCCTGAAGAAATTGCCAACTTTATCGCAAAAGACGGTGAACCATGTTTTGAATTTGATAGGTACACCTACTTTGCTGATGGAAAAATTTTCGAATATGTAAAAATCTTTATAAATTATAAATACTACAGCTTAACAATTAAAGATTAGGCGTTGGATTGGAGCTAACTATGAACAAAAAAGAAGAAATCTTAAACCAAATTAAAGGCGGAATTATCGTTTCTTGCCAAGCATTACCTGGAGAACCACTTTATGTTGAAGAAGGTGGAATCATGAAACTTATGGCACTAGCTGCTAAAGAAGCTGGAGCCGTTGGTATCCGTGCACAAGGAGTTACTGATATAGTTCAAATTAAAGAAACAGTTGACCTACCTGTTATCGGAATTATTAAACAAAGTTATGAAGGTATGTCACAATTCATCACAGCAACTATGAAAGAAGTAGATGCTCTTGTAGAAACAGGTTGTGAGATAATCGCCTTAGACTGTACTTTACGCCCGCGTTTTGATGGTACAACAATCAATGATTTTATCGCAGAAATCAAAGCTAAGTACCCTGACATTCTTTTAATGGCAGATATTGCTACATTCGAAGAAGGTGTAAATGCAGCTAATATCGGTCTTGATTTTGTCGGAACTACATTAAGTGGTTATACAGAAAATACAAAAGATAGACCGAACGAAGTAGACTTAGGTCTTATCAAAAAGCTATCTGAAACTATTTCTGTACCAATAATAGCAGAAGGTCGCATCCACTACCCTGATCAAGCAAAAGCAGCTTATGATGCAGGGGCATTTAGCGTAGTAGTTGGCGGAGCTATCACTCGTCCAAAAGAAATCGCAGCTAGATTTATTAATGCAGTGAAATAAACAAAAAGTTCTAATTGACATTTGATCAATTAGAACTTTTCTTTATATTATTTTTCCCAAGCACGTCCGTCGATATAGCTTGATTTTCTGTAGTTTTCTTTCAACGGTTTTGCCGGCATTATTATCGATAACAGAATATATATCAATATCGGGCTACCAAATGAGAAAATACTCGCTAATAAGAATAGTACTCGCAAGAAACTAGCACTTATTCCAAATCTTTTACTTAAACCACTACATACCCCAGAGATCATAGCTCCTTCATATGATTTATACATCTCTTTGTCTTCTAAAAATTTAAGAAATTTATTCCAAATTTTATTTAATCCATCTATCATAATAAATTCCTCCTGACTTTATTGTTGATATTTTATTATTCTGACTTTATAAATATTATATCACATTTCCATGATATATATTAATTATTGTACTCAGGAGACTTTAAACTAAGTTTATATTATTAAGAAAATATCTCGATAGTCACATTAACAGCGGAGTATTTATCTTATTGTCCCCCTACTCCTTTTTAAAACTTTTAAAATTTCTCTCTTGACAAGTGAGTGTTTACTCACTATAATATTAATTGTTAGGTGAGTGTTTACTCACTAGAGATTTAAAATTTTATTTCTAATGGGATATTTCTTAGCCCTATCTTAAACTATGCTTTAATACTCGCAGTTCTAAAAGCATTAGATGAACTAATATCTCTTAAATAATTTCTACTATATTTTTTTAATTATAGAGTGAGTGTTTACTCACCCTAAAAAGAAAGGTAACTCTTATGAGAAAATTAATACAAATTACTTCATTATCAAAAAGCTTCGGCGACCAAACAGTCCTTGACAACATTGATTTCAACCTAGATAAAGGTGAAATTGTCGGTCTTATCGGTCCATCAGGATCGGGAAAATCAACATTAATAAAAACAATGCTTGGTATGGAAAAAGCAGATAAAGGTGAAGCACTTGTTCTAGATAACAAAATGCCAAAAAGAGAAATTCTTTCTAATATTGGATATATGGCACAAAGCGATGCCCTTTATGAGATGCTTACCGGCTATGAAAACTTAGAATTTTTCGGGAAAATGAAAGGTATTCCTTCAAAACAACTAAAAGAAGAAATAGCTTATGTGGCAAAAATAGTCGACCTAACCGACCACTTGAAAAAATTAGTATCGAATTATTCTGGTGGGATGAAACGCAGACTTTCACTCGCTATTGCGCTAATCGGTAGCCCTGAGTTACTTATACTCGATGAACCTACAGTTGGTATAGACCCTAGCCTTCGTCGTAACATTTGGAAAGAATTGTTCAAGCAGAGGGATAACGGTGTTGGCATACTAGTAACAACTCACGTAATGGACGAAGCAGAACTTACAGATAAAGTTGGTCTTCTTCTTCGTGGAGATATTATAGATTTTGACACACCAAAAAATCTAAAAGAAAAAAATAATGTTACTACTATCGAAGAAGTATTCTTAAAAGTGGAGGAAAAATAAAATGAGAATTTTAACTATTTCAAAAAGAATATTTAAAGAATTTTTTAGAGATAAAAGAACTTTAGCAATGATGTTCGTTGCTCCAATTTTTATAATGTGGTTGATAAGCATAGTCTTTTCAGCAAATACAAATTCTGAAATTACTGTCGCTTCTATAAACACTCCTCAAAGTGTCGTATCCGTAATGAAAGATATCGACAACGTTCATCTAGAAGAATACCAATCAAAAGAAACTGCTGAAGAAAAATTAAAAAATAACGAGATTGATACCGTAATTTCTTATGACAACAATACTTATACAGTAACTCACGCTAACATAGACACTACTAAAACTATGCAAGCTCAACAAGTTTTAAAAAGTTCTATAAAAGCATCAGAAGCAAAAAACTTGGTAGAAATTGTTAAAAAAGTAAATCCTAAATTAGGTGAAAACAAACAAGAGCCTGAAGTTAAAGAATATTATAACTACAGTAATGCAGATTCAACATTTTTTAATAAAGTTGCACCTACTTTAATCGGCTATATCCTATTCTTCTTCGTGTTTCTAATCTCTGGTATGGCTCTATTAAAAGAACGTACTAGCGGAACTCTAGATAGACTTTTAGCAACTCCGGTAAAAAGAAGCGAAGTTGTCCTAGGATATGTACTATCTTATAGCTCATTAGCTGTAATTCAAACTATTATCGTCACGCTATCAGCTATATATTTATTAAATATTGAAGTTGCTGGAAATCCGTTTTATGTTATAATAGTTAATGTATTACTAGCAATGGTTGCCTTAACATTAGGTTTACTAATCTCTACAATCGCAAAATCAGAATTTCAAATTATGCAGTTCGTTCCCATAATAGTCATTCCTCAAATGTTCTTTTCAGGAATAGTATCTGTTGAGAGCATGGGGAAAATCGCCGTCTATATTAGTAAAATCCTACCTGTTACGTATGCTAGTGATGGTTTAAGCAAAATAATTTTAGAAGGTAAAAATCTTCTTGCGATTAAAACTGATATCGTCGTTCTACTTGCACTTTGCATCCTTCTAATAATACTTAATATTCTAGGCTTAAAACGATATAGAAAAGTTTAAAAAACAATAGGAGACCCTTATGACTGAAAATATCTTACAATCTTACTTTAGCATTTCTCATGACGAAACCTTTCCACCTGGTAAGAAAAAAACAATAGAAGCTGCGATTAAATTATTCGCAAAACAAGGATACCACGGGACATCTACACTTCAAATCGCTAAAGAAGCAGGCGTTAGTCAGGCAACAGTATTTAAATACTTTAAAACTAAAGAAGATTTATTATATTCAATAATAGTCCCTGTTATTCCTAAACTATTTTTAAATTTTCTAAAAAGAACTCAAAATACTAATTCCCTTGAAGAATTAATCAGTTACGTTGTCGAAGATCGCATGGTTTTCCTAAAAGAAAATAAGGATACTATAAAAATAGTATACTCAGAAATATTAACAAATGAAAATTTTAAAACACAACTCATTGATTCTATAAAAATAACATTTGAAAAAATAAACTTCAAATCTATATTAAAAAAATATAGAGAAACTAATCCTGAAATTAACGAAAACTTATCGACATCTGAAATAATTCGTTCATTCGCAGGACCTATCAGTACTTACTCAGTCCAAAGATTTATTCTTTTTGAAGACGTTCCTTGTCCTACTGAGGAGCATGATTTACAATTTATTAAACAACAAATTTATAAAAACTTAACACGATAATAAAAAAAGAGGAGCTTGGTATTTTCCAAGTTCCTCTCACTTTTTATTCACCTAATCTAATCACCTTATCACAGATTGATAATGTTGATTTATTGTGTGAAATTATTATTGTTATCTTGTCTTTTTTACTTTCTTCTAAAGCTTTTAGCACTTCGATTTCACTAAAGATATCGATGTTTGCTGTTGCTTCATCAAGAATTAGAAGTTTACTATCATTATAGAATGAACGAGCTACTGATAAACGTTGTTTTTGTCCTGAACTTATGTTCGAACTTCTCTCTCCAACGATTTCATTTTCACGACGTTTCAAGCTATCCACAAAACCTTTTAAGTTAGTTTTTCTTAATGATTCATCCAACTCTTCTTTATCTAAATCTTTTTCGAAAAATGTGATATTATCTTTAATTTTTGCATTGAATAAGTAACTATCTTGAAGTATTATCGAGCTATTTTCTCTAAAGTAACGATTATCTATGTCTCTTAATTCAACACCATCGATAGTGATATTACCTTCCATATTTTCATCTGAGATGAATTTCATAATAAGTTTCGCTATTGTAGATTTACCACATCCACTAGGCCCACTTAAGCCGATAACTTCACCTTTTTTCACATCAAAGCTTAAGTTATCTACTACAGTATTATCAGCGTAGCGATATGTTAGATTCTCAACTTTAAGTTCATTAAACTCAACAACTACTCCGCTATTTTCCGCTTCTTCTGGCGTATTCATAAGCTCTAAAAATCTCTTCCCACTTGCCATCGTCTGACTTAATGTTGAAGCAAGATTCCCCATATATAAAATAGGAATGAACGATACGATAAACATCGCAACTAATGAAACAGTTACGAACTGACTATCAAGTGAAGATGCCACGTAGATAAATGCCAACACCCCGATATTATAAGTTACAACATTTAGAACATTCAAATCTACTAAAAATTTATTTTTAAGATATGAACTTCTTGTCAGTTCTTCAGTTTCCATATCGATATTACGTTTTGCTTCATCGATTTTTCCATATTGTAATGTTTCAAAAATTCCATAAGCTTCTTCTGATGAATTGTTGTTTACTTGAGTCAGTTTACGACGATAATTTTCACCAACATCTTGCCCAACATTTCTAAAACTTAACGGATATACAAGTCCGATTACGATATAAATTATTAAAGATACTAACGCTAGTTTCACGCTAAAGAATAGTAAGAAGAAACTAACTACTAAACTTTGTACGATATAAATCATAAATGGTGTTATTGTATGCGCGTAGAAAACTTCTAATAATTCAATATCAGTCGTAATCATCGTCATGTAATCACCTGAAGTATTTTTTGTAAAACTGTCGACAGATATACGTTTGAATTTTTCTAAAACTTTAACACGTAAGGCATGTAATACTTTGAATGCTACGTAGTGATTTAAAAGTTGCTCAGTATAACTAAATAGTCCTTTTAATACAGCTAAAGCAAAGATTACTACGAATAAAATTACAGCTATTGTCGTTATTTTCGTTAAAAAGAATAACGAGATGAAGTAGGTAAATACGACAAGTGTTAAGTGACCTAGACTTCCAAATAAAGTCGCTCTAAGCAATGGACGTTTAAAGTCCTGAGCAATAGCTAAAAGTTGTTTTAATTCTCTTAATGATGTCATTACTCTACCTCCTTAGCTAAAAATTTTGATTTCAGTTGTTGTTGATCTGTGAATAATTTTCTATATAGAGAATTTTCTTCAATCAGCTCAGCATGTGTTCCTTCTTCAATAATTTTCTTATTTTTTAGAACATAGATATTATCTGAATTTGCT
>CALIWM010000113.1:0-13199 GCA_938046645.1 uncultured Gemella sp.
TTACTTTATCGGATTAGATCTTGGGCTTGGATTTGGGCCATACGCCTTAGGTACTGTTCACGGTATTTTATCATATCAAGGAATTTATATTCTATGTGCCGTTATCACAATCGGAGTAACAGTTCTTTACGCAATGTTCTACAAAGGTAAAGAAGTACGTATCTTAAAAACTAAAACTAGTCGATAGTAATATTAAAACTTTTAAAAAAAGTAGCCTAATTAAGGGCTACTTTTTTTATCTAAATACTCATTATTAATAACAGAAGAGGAATGATGATGTATCACTCCTCTTTTAATTTTATTTTTCTGGATATCGTCTTGAGACATCAACTAATTTTTCTTTAATTATCTTCTTAGGATCTTCATTTAGGTGATAACACATTGCAAGAGCATAGATAAGTACGTCTGCCAATTCATCTTTTATCTCTTGAATATTATCTCCCTGTTCATTCCATTGAAAATGTTCTAATAATTCTGCCGCTTCTATTGAAATACTTTTAGAAAATCTTTCTAAAGTATCATACTTTTCCCATCCTCTTTTTTCCCTAAATTCTGTTATTATAGTTTTTAATTCTTCCATATTTTATTCCTTAAATTAAACTATTATTTGTTAAATTATTATATAGATTATAGAATTCGGCTAAACTTAGAGTTTCACTTCTTCTACCTGGCTCAATATCACTATCTACACAAGCATTTTGTAGGTCTTGTTTTTTATCCTTACCATAACTTGAAATTAAGTTATTTAATAAAGTCTTTCTACGCTGAACAAAACACGAACGTACGAATTTAAAGAATTTAGCATCAGTTTCAAATTCTCGAGTTTCTTTGGTCATAATTTTTACAACTGCACTCTCAACATTCGGTGCAGGTACAAATACTTTTTTCGGTACAGTAAATAGATACTCAACATCAGTGTAGTAATTTAATAAAATCGTTAATGAGTTGTAATCTTTTGTTCCTACTTTCGCATTTAATCTATTAGCAACTTCTTTTTGCATCATAACTACATAACCATCGATTTTCTCAGTATTCTCGATTAAATGAGTTAAAATTGGAGTTGTGATGTAGTATGGTAAGTTTGCGACTACCATGATTTTCTCACAATCTGACATCTTTTCAGCGATTATTTTATCAACATCAACTTTTAAAATGTCATTATTAATAATTTCAACATTAGGATAATCAGCAAGTGTCTCCGATAAAATCGGTAAAAGTCTACCATCAATTTCAAATGAAATTACTTTTTTAGCTTTTTTTGCTAACGCTTCTGTAAGAGAACCAATCCCAGGTCCAATTTCTATTACTCCTACATTTCCATTTACTCCAGCTCCATCAACAATTCTATTTAAAATATTAGCATCTATTAAAAAATTCTGTCCTAGGCTTTTCTTAAATGTAAAACCGTGTTTTTTTAGTATTTCAAAAGTTTTCTTGGGTGTTCCTATCATTATTTAATTCCTTTACTTATTTTTTTCATTTCTTCTAATAATCGTTCTTTAGAAATATTATACATATTTAGTTTATTTAGTAGTTGTTTAGCATTAGTGTAACCTATGTTTAGTCTTTCACAAAGTTCTTCTCTTAGAACTTTAGAAGTTGCGCCTCCAACTAAACCTAACTCTATTAATATTTCGTTGCTTATATCATTTTTCACTTCATCCATTGGTGTGTAATGATTTTTGATAGCCGCTATAATATCTTCTTTACTCGCAGCTTCTATTCCAATTTTCCCTTTACTATCTACAGCTTTTTTATTTGAAATATATGCATGTTTTGCCGTAGGAATATTTTTCTCTATAATACTCCTAATTCTTTTTCCTGCATAATCAGGATCCGTTAAAACTATTAATCCTCTTGTTTTTTCTAGAAAGATTAGACGTTCTATCTTTTTCTTAGTTAAGGCAGAGCCATTAGTCTCGAATGTGTCACAATCTATTGCTTCTTTGACCCTATTGGTATCATCTCTTCCTTCTACTACTATTATTTCTTTGATTTTCATTTTATTATCCTTTAAAAAATTCATCAGTCTATTATAACATATTTAGACAAATTTTGCTCATACTAGCATGAATATTTCAAATAGTTGTATAGTTCATGCGTAATTTCATGGTGAACTTTATACTTATATCCACCACAAAGAAAAATCTTTTTTAATTCAAATTTATCTTTAAGCTTAATTTTTTCTAGTGCTTTCCCTTCTTTACATACTAGTATTTCCCAATGTTTTTCAAACTTAACTAAGTAACAATCATAAGTCCTATCTTCCCCATATACTCCAGTAAAATATAGTAATCCTACAAGATCTAGTATTATGTGCCACCATTTTACTGTTTTTCTTCTTTCTAACAAATAAACCTTCTCACTCTTAATTAGATAATTATATAATTCTTCCATAACTCCCACCTCTTTATATTAATTATATCATAAAAAATCCTCTGCAGAAAAACTGCAAAGGATTTTTATTAATGTATATCTTTTTTCTTAAAGTTAGCTCCACTTACCTCACTAACTGTACCAATCGATAGAAAGGCATTCTTATCATTTCTAAAGACTATTTTCTTAAGTTTTGATTCTTCAATACGAGTGATTACACAAAATATGATTTTTGTTTTTTGTCCTGAATAACCACCTTCTCCATGTAATAAAGTAACACCACGGCCTAATCTATCTTGAATTTCTCGACTTATAACTTGATAGTTACTAGTAATAACCATAACCGATTTAGAGTCATTAAGTCCCTCAATAACGATATCCATAACTTTAGACGCTACGAAGTAACTTATCATAGAATATAATGCAGCTTCCCATGTAAATACAAATCCAGAAGCGATAAAGATAATAACATTTATTCCAAGGACCATTTCACCTACAGAAATCGGTAATTTTTTAGTAGCGTATATCGAGAACATCTCACTTCCATCTAACGTACCACCATTTCTAATAACTAATCCTACCCCTATTCCAAGTATTATCCCACCGAAAATACATGCTAAGAATGGATCTGTAACAAGTGGTGGAAAATCATGAAAATATGAAGTTGCAAAAGATAAAACAACAATTCCAAATATAGAAGCGATCGCAAATCCTTTACCTATCTGTTTATATCCTAAATATAAAAATGGGATATTGAAAATGAAGATAAATAATCCTAGTGGTAATCCTAAATAATGACGAGCAATAATAGATACCCCAATCACTCCTCCATCTAGGATATTATTAGGAATTAAGAAAAATTCTAATCCCGCCGCAAAAATTAATGATCCAATAATAATACTTATATATTTCTTTAAAAATTCTATTTTACTTTCCATTGATTCTCCTTTTTATTTATGTTTTTGACATATAGGACAAAAGTGACTTGAACGTCCTTTTATTGTTACATTTTCTACATCATGACCTAGAGGGCAAACTTTTTTCCCATATATTTGATGGAAATTTTGCATATTCCCTTCACCACCATCAGCATGAACATAATCCGAAATAGTAGAACCACCTTCTTTAATTGCAAAATCCAAAATATCAACCAACTCTTTAAATAAACTTTCCTTCTTCTTTTTAGATAGTTCACTTGCTTTTGTTAGAGGATGGATTTTTTGACGGTATAATACCTCACAATCATAGATATTACCACAACCACAAAATACATTCCCTTCTAAGAGAAGTGCTTTTATAGATTGATCTCTATATTTATTTTCTTCCAATTTACTTAAGAAATATTTTTTGGCGTTTTTATCAAATGGCTCTGGTGCGAGATTTACAAATGGTTTAAATTTCGTTATATCATCAATATACCTAAGTTCTCCAAATCTTCTAATATCACTATAGACTAATTTTTCTCCAGTAGATAATTCAAAAATTACATGTTGATGTTTATAATAATTTTTGTTGGTAATTTCGGCTATATCCTTAACTAAAAAGAATGCCCCAGTCATTCCAAAGTGAGTGATAATATATCCTTCATTTAATATGAAATATAAATACTTTCCTCTACGTGATAACTTTTCAATTTCTTTACCTTTAACATTATCTGAAAAAGAGCTGAGTTCTTGTTTAACAATAGCCATTTTACCTGCTTTATGACTATCTTCAACAACATTAGAATATGTTATATTAACAATTTTCTTATTTATTACTACTTCTTCAAGTCCAAATTTTATGTTCTCAACCTCTGGTAATTCTGGCATAATGCACTCCTATTTTTTGTACTTATTATTTTATTTTAATACAAACATTTGAAAATTTCAAAGAATTCCAACTTTCTTTCCAGTTACAGTATAGAAAATTATCAAGTTTTTTTCATTATTTTTCAGCATTATTATAGCGTTAAGGCTTATTATGTAGTATAATAAAAAAGTTAAATGAAAAAAAAGGGGTCTAATATTAGATGGAAGAAAAAATGTCTAGACGAAAAAGAATTAGTACACCCTCTTACAAAAATGGAGGCGAACCTCCTAAAAAAAGAGGGATTAGAAAAATATTAATGACAGTCTTTGCACTATTAATACTTGGAATCGGTGGCTTTGCTGCGTATACGTTTTTCAACTTTTCTAGTTCAGCACAAAAAGGTTATAAAAATGTAAATTATTTAAAAGAGGTTGATCCTAACTTCAAAAAATTCTCAGTATTAATCTTAGGTATTGATATGAATGATGATCGAAAAGCTCAAGGACAAACACGTGAAGATAGTAGAACAGATTCTATGATCTTAGCTACTGTGAATAAAGATAAAAAACGTATGGATATGGTAAGTATCCCTCGTGATTCACTTAGTCTTATGAGAGAAAAAGATGATGAACATAATGATAGTGCTTATTTCTATGATAAAATCACTCATGCTCATGCTTATAATGATGTTAAAGGAACTACTAATGCAGTAGAAAACTTATTAAATACACCGATTAATTTCTATGTATTAATAAACTTTAAGGCGTTTGAACAAACTGTTGATGCTTTCGGCGGAATTGACTTATATGTTCCATTTGACATGGATGAACAAAATGCTAATGGTGAAGAAAATACTGTTAAATTAACAAAAGGTTGGCACACACTAAACGGTGAACAAGCACTTGCTTTTTCTCGTAGTAGATATTACGATAGTGATATCGAGCGCGGTCAACGTCAACTACAAGCTATCCATGCTCTAATTGATAAAGCAAAAAGTCTAAATGCCTTAACTAAAATTAATGATGTAATTAATATCGCTGGAGATAATGTTGAACACAACTTATCTACAACTCAAATCTCTTCAGCTATTAAGATGTTTATCAATGATGATATCGAGATTGTATCGCATAGAATTGATGGTTACGATGTGACTTATAACGGAGTATATTATTACTATCCACGTCCATTATCACTTCTATACGCTTCATCAGCCTTAAGAAGCAATCTTGATTTACCACTTCCAAAAGCAACTGACCTATTAAATATATATTATCAAGGACATATTGCAATTGGACTTAAAGAATATAAAATAGATAATCTTCGCTTAGCAGATACATATCCAGTTACTAACCTTACAATAATGTCACCAGAAGACTTACTAGCAAATCTTCCGGAAAGACTTACTAAAGAAGATCTGAAAAAAGATATTACCGTAAGTAATGAAAATAGACCTGATGAAAATAGTAATACTGAAAACAATGCTAACAATAGCAACTAACAGTAAAATACTATAACTGGTGTCGGTACTACAAACGCTAATCAAAATACTGGCGTAAATAATAACCAAGAGTAAATAATATCCCATCAAAAACTATTTTTGATGGGATATTATTTATTTACTTGAAAATTTTACATTTACAGTTCCAGTATTTGAAGATGTGAATAATTGTTTCTTTTTATTTGAGCTATTTGTAAAATTTGATTCTTCATCATTTAATTCAGCTATAATATCACCTTCTGTTGACTTAAGAGTAATAGAATTATTTGCAGTAAGATTACTTAAAGTAATATTACCAGTAGTTGTTTTTAAGTTAATATTATCTGAACTTTCACTAGGAAGATTACTTACCTTAATATTTCCTAGTTCATTAGTTATATTAATATCTTTTATTGTTGATGATGACAAATCTGTATTTCCTGTTTTATTATCAATACTAATATCTTTTAAATCATTAATATTATTTAATTTAACATTTCCTGTAGCAACATTAATTTTTAGAGAACTATTCTTACTTTTTAAATTATCTATTTTTAAATTTCCAGTTGCCAACTTAATTTCCGTATCAGAAGTTGAAGTATTAGTTAGATATACATCACCAATTTTACTATTTATCATAAGAGATTTAATATCTAGATCTTTTATAATAAAATCACCTATTTTATTTTCCGAATTAATATCGATATTAGAAGACTTAGGTATTTTTATAATGAGTTTTCTTTTTTCTGAAAAAATATTGAAATTAATACCTACAATATTTTTATTTTCTCTTATAGATAACTTATTTCCTGTGTGCTCTATATTAACTTTACGTTCTAAAGCAGTATAATATTCTATTTCTATGTTTTTAGAAGAAGTATTTTCTTCTAAAGTTACATCAGAATCAATAATATCTAAATCTAAATTTTTAACATCATAAATTGAGACAGTATAATTCTTTTTCTCGGAATTAGAAGAAAATCTAGGTATATGACCATTATTTAAGTAAGTTGCTAAGCCTATCAATACTAGTCCAAAAATTATAAAACTAATAGAAATTTTTATGAATTTATTCATTTATATACACCTCTTTTTTGAAAATCTTCACGAAAATTGTTCTAATACTTACACCATCTCGACGTGATTTTTTATGCATTTTTAGCAACCAATAAATACCAATTAAACCAGCCCCTGAATTAACAAATCCAAATCCTAAAGTATCTAAGAAATACGAAATATTTCTTTCGTAAATAAGATAAAATGGGGATTTTAATATTAATAAGATTCCACCAATAAAAATAGCTATAATAGTAAGTACAATACTGAATATTATAGATAGAATAACTATAAAAAGACTAGCACCTAGAGCAAATATAGTTATCCAAACAGGAAGTAATAATACGGTAATAATAAAGCCGAGCTCTGTAGGGATTTTTCGTGGTACAAACCTCCATACTAGTTTTGTTTGTTTTTTCCCAATATTATGTTCATCTAAAATTTGATCAACGATGATATTAATATCCCCTAATTGCGATACAGCTTCTTCTTCACTTAAGCCCTCATCAATACGATCATCAATCATTTCTTCGAAAAAATTGAGTGTTTTATACATCTCTTTTGGCGATAAATATGGTTTTAATTTATTTTCCAAAAGAGCGCAAAACTGTGTCTTATTCATGTTTTTCATCTCCTAATATATATTTATGTGCATTGCTTATTACTTTCCAGTCTATAAGAAATTCTTGAATTTTGTTAAGACCAATATCTGTGATTTTATAATATTTTCTTAGTCTACTATTATGTTCCACTGAATATGAGGTAACACAATCGTTTGCTTCCAAGCGTTTTAAGATTGGATATAACGTTGATTCCGATATAGGAATTACATTTGAAACATCTTTTATAATTTTATACCCATATGATTCAGAATTACGTAAAGTAGCAAGAACACATATTTCCAATAAACCTCTTTTTAATTGAGCTTCCATACAAATATCTCCTTTCACATAATACTATACATTACATAGTATAGTTTGTCAAGTAGTATGATGAGAAATACATTCTAATTATTGACATTTTATTTATAATACATCATAATTAATAAAGTATATTATAAAACTAAAATCTATAGGGAGGTACTATGACGAAGAAATTTATTACAATCAAAGAAGATTCATACGATGAATTTGTAGAGAAAAAATCTACATTTATTACTCATCTAATTAGAATCAATAGTGAAGAACAAGCTAGAGAATTTATTCAAAAAATGAAAAAGAAACATTACGACGCTACTCATGTATGTTCTTGTTATGTATATGGTGACAATAACGAAATTACTCGTGCTAACGATGATGGTGAACCAAGTGGAACTGCTGGAGCTCCGATGTTAGACGTATTAGTAAAAAATGAAATAAAAAATGTTTGTGCCACAGTTATCAGATACTACGGTGGAACTAAGCTAGGAACTGGTGGTTTAGTTCGTGCATACGGCGGTGGAGTAATTAACGCACTAAAAAATGCAATATTAGTAGAAAGAAAAGATGCTTTTGAAGTTAGACTAGAATTAGATTATAGTCTAAATGGAAAAATAGAATATGAGATTGGAAAGACTAATTTTATCGTGAATAATTTAGAATATACAGACAAAATCGTTTATACAATCTATGTTATGCAGGAAGATTATGATAACTTTGAAAATTGGATCGCTAACTTAACAAATGGCCAATTTAAAATTCTATCATCTAAAGAAAAACAACTAGAATTCGATATTAAATAAAACTAAGAAAGTGTAAGAGCCCCTATTTGATGGTCTCTTATACCTTCTTTATTTATTTCTATGAGAAAACTCTTCTATCCACTCTTTCAAATCAAAAATAGCTTTTTTAACTAACTGCTCTTTACTATTAAATTCTAAATCTAACCCTTCTACTCTTAGAACTTTTACTTTATCTATTCCTATTACGCTAAATATTCCCCTAATATATTGAACTGTAAAGTCGAGATTAGTATATTGAATATGCTTATCAAATTCTCCTCCACTTGTTATAACAAATGTTATCTGCTTATTATTCTTATCTAAACCTATTAAAGACTCTTCTTCACATTTAAATGTTTCATTCACTATAACTATATTATCTACATAGTCTTTAAATTTTGATACTACATTGAAATTATGAAGCGGCATATAAATAAACACTGCATCAGCACTTTTCCATTGTTTTAGAATCTCTTCTTGCCTAATTTTATCATGTTGTTCTTTTTCTGTTAATTTTTCTCCTTCATAATTGAACATAAACTTATCCATGACTGGAATATGAACACTCGGATCATATAAATTAATTTTTTCTATACTACTAAAGCCTTTGTCGATTAATTTATCTTCACCGATTTTCGCCAAAATATTAGAAACTCTATGTTCTCCGTTATAGTCCGGATGACACATAATCTGTAAAATTTTCATACTTTCACCTCGTAAAATATTACATTATAAGAAATAGCTCCTTATCTAACATCTGATAAGAAGCCATTTGTTTTATTTAAATTCTGAGTAAATAGTATTTATAGTTTTTTCGTAATCATCGTTATGAACACCTACGATAATATTAATTTCATCATTAGTTTGTGAAATCAATGCAATATTTACCCCAGCTTCTCCTACAGCTTTGAATAATCTGCCAGATAATCCTTTTGTATTTTTCATTTTCTCTCCAACTGTAGCAATAAGTGAAATCTCATGAGTAACATTCACTTCATCTGCTTCAAGAACTGCTTTAATTTTTGCAACTAATTCATGAATAAACGGTCTAACATTACCTGTTTCTACAACTACAGAGAATGAATCAATTCCACTAGGAATGTGTTCAATACTAACATTAAAGTCTTCAAAAATTTTCAGAGCTTTACCAATTAATCCAACTTCATTTGCCATGTGACGTTTTTTAATTGTAATAATAGAGAAATCTTTTTTACCTGCAATACCTGTAACAATTTGTTTCTCATCAAGGTGTTTATTATCAGAAATAATAGTTCCTTCTGCTGTTGGATCATTTGTATTACGGATTTGGATAGGAATATCTTTATCGCGAACTGGGAAGATTGCTTCTTCATGAAGAACACTTGCTCCCATATATGAAAGTTCACGAAGTTCTGTATAGCTAATGACTTTAATTTCGTGTGGATTTTCAATAATACGAGGATCTGCCATTAAGATTCCAGACACGTCAGTCCAGTTCTCATAAACACTCGCATTTGCAATATTAGCGACTATAGCTCCACTAACATCTCCTCCCCCACGAGTCATAATTTTAATTTCCCCATTAGGTCTGCTTCCATAGAATCCTGGAATAAGAAGACGATCATGCTCTTTTACAATCGCATCAAATGCTGCTTGAGTTTTCTCAAAATCAATCTCACCTTGATAATTATAAAAAATTAAATCTTTAGCATCTACAAAGTGATATCCTAGATATTCAGCCATTAATAAAGCTGTTAAATATTCTCCGCGACTCACTAAGTATTCTTCATCGATTCCTTTACTTATCTCTGCTTTTAATTTAGCAAGTTCTCCTTCGATATCAAAACTTAAGTTTAATTCATTTTTAATCGCTACAAACTTATCTTCAATCATTTTAAAGATATTATCGAAATTTATATTATACTTAGTATGAGCATAACATAAATATAATAAATCTGTTACCTTATTATCTTCTTTATTTGCTTTCCCAACAGCACTTACTACAACAAAACGACGTGCATCATCAAGTTCCACAATATTTTTAACTTTTTTAAATTGCTCAGCACTCGCTACCGAACTTCCACCAAATTTTGATACTCTAACCATTTTAACTCCTTTTTCTATTTGTGTTATTTGTATTTTCTATTCTAATATATATTATATAACTATTTACGAAAAAATCAATAAATTTTCTGAAAAATCTAAATTTTATTTAAAATAATCATTTTATTATTTATGGAATTTAGCAACAACAAAACTACTATCTTTTTCTTTCACTTCATCTACTAAATTAGTAAGTTGTTTTAAAGAAATTTCTTTTGTTTTCACATAGAAATTACCTTTATATTGCTCAACGCTCTCTATCAGTTCCCCTGATAATTCTACAGATGAACGAACCAAGTAATTTCTTCTTGTTAGTTCTTCTGAATAAGATAGATTATTCTTAATTACAACATCAACTCTTGTTGAACCCTCATTAATGTCTACTATATCTTGAACAATCGCATTTCCTGTTGGGAATTTTCCAGCACCTTGTCCATAGAACTTAAGCTCTCCAATAAATGATCCGTCTAAAGAAATAATATTGTTATTTAGAGGAACAGCAGCCTCTTGAGATTCTTTTCCAAATATAGAAAGCATTACAGAAGTTTCATACTTACCATCTTCTACATTTGTTTCTCCAATATACTTAACAGCTAAATCATATTGTTTTAAATAGTCGATATCATTTTTAGTAATGTTTCTCATAGAATATGTTGGAAAATCAGGTTGAACATGAATATCAAAAGCAAGTGCATTACTTAAGATTATTTTATTCACAACATCTCCACCATCTACATCAGCACTTGGATCAGCTTCTGCATACCCCAACTCTTGTGCTGTTTTTAAAGTAGAATCGAATTCTTGATCATTTCTATACATATTATCAAGAATAAAGTTACTTGTTCCATTGAAGATACCATATACACGTTTTACTTCATCAACACGTCTAGTTCTTTCTAGATTTACAAGCCAAGGAATTCCTCCACCTACACTAGCTTCAAAAATAAACTTAACATTATTCTTCTCAGCTAATTCTACGAACTCATCTAAATATTTTGCAGCAACAGCCTTATTAGCTGTAACAACATGTTTTCCATTCTCTAGTGACCTTTTAATGAAGTCATATGCAGGGTTAAGTCCTCCAAGACATTCTACAACAACTGAGATTTCTTCATCATTAATAATTTCATTAATATCGTCAGTAGCTAAGTGCATTTTATCACGGCTTCTAGCAAAGACACTTTTTACTTCTATTTTTTCAAGTTCCGATGATTTACCATTAGTAATAATCTCATATACTCCACTACCTACAGTTCCATATCCTAAAATCGCTATCTTCATAATTATTTTCTCCTAAATTCAATACTTATTTTCAATTATATTTAAAAGTTTAGCAAGTATTTTTCCCATGTCAATTATTTAATATCAAGAATTTTCAAAAAATTTCATTTTTTTTATTGTTTTGACTGTTTTTATAACCTATTTTGTTGTAAAATTATAGTTATAAAAAAAATTAAAGTTCTTTTTATAAAAAACACTTGTATTTTTACAAAGAACATTGTATCATATATACAACGATAAAGCAAGGAGATTTTAAATGATTTACGAAAGTACAAGAGATATTAATAGAAAATTAAATCCAAGTGAAGCTATTCTTCAAGGTTTAAGTGAAGAAGGTGGACTTTTCGTTTTAAGAGATTTAGGAAAGAATAAATTAGACTTAGAAAAACTAATCGGAAAGAGTTATTACGAAGTGGCTGAAGCAGTGTTAAGACTTTTTGTAGATTTTAGCGATGAAGAAATTAAAAAATGTGTTGAGCAAGCTTATAGAGGTAAATTCTCTCATGAAAACATAACTCCTCTAGTGGAATTAAAAGATGGACATATCCTTGAATTATTCAATGGACCTACTAGTGCATTTAAAGATGTTGGTCTATCACTTCTTCCACAACTAACAAAAACTGCACTTACTAAAGTAGAAGATAAAAATGACATTCTTATTCTAACTGCAACTAGTGGTGACACTGGTAAAGCAGCTTTAGAAGGTTTCAAAGATGTAGATAGAACAAAAATCATGGTCTTCTACCCTAACGATGGTGTAAGTACAGTACAAAAAACACAAATGCAAACTCAAGAAGGTAAGAATACAAAAGTTTGTGCGATTCATGGAAACTTTGACGATGCTCAAAGTGGAATTAAGGAACTATTTGTTGATGAAGAATTCAAAAAAGAATTACTTTCTAAAAACATTAAATTATCAAGTGCAAACTCAATCAACATCGGGCGTCTTATTCCTCAAGTAGTTTACTACGTTGTTTCATACCTAGATTTAGTAAATACAAATAAAATAAAATTAAATGATAAAGAAAAAATAGAACTTTTATCATATGCAATAGATTATCACGATAGTGGAAAAATTAATCTGAAATTTCAAAGAAGAATAGAAGAAAATATAAAAAGAATTAATGGAGAAAAATATAATTCTAAATATTTAAAATTTGATAAAGAAAATGAATTTCATATAGATATAAAAGAATTAGAACGACTCATTACTCCCAAAACTAAAATGATTTGTTTTTCTACACCTTGCAATCCAACAGGTACTTTGTTTAGCAAGGATGAATTAGAAACAATTATAGCTCTTGCAGCCAAACAAGATATATATATATTGGCTGATGAAGTATACAGACATTTAGTTACTGACGGAGATATACAGCCTTCCATTTGTGATATCTATGAAAAAGGCATATCCGTAGGAAGTATGTCAAAAGTGTTTTC
>CALIWM010000114.1:0-3753 GCA_938046645.1 uncultured Gemella sp.
ATAGCAGCAGTAGGTCGTACAGCTACGGTCACTACAATGATGGGTGCTATGCTTAAGAGTGGAGACAGAATTGACGTTGCTGTTCGTGGAGATGGTCCAGTAGGAACAATTTATGCATCGTCAAATGAGTTAGGGGAAACTACAGCATATGCTAAAAATATGCAAGTTCATATTCCAAGTAATTCACAAGGGAAACTTGATGTAAAAGGAGTAGTAGGTGCTGGGAACATCACTGTAGTACGTGATTTAGGATTAAATGAAAAGTATACTACTACATCTCCGATAGTATCAGGAGAAATTGCTGAAGACTTCACATATTACTTTGCAGCTAGTGAACAAGTACCTTCTGCAGTGTCTTTAGGAGTATTAGTAGAAACTGACAATTCTGTTATAGCTGCAGGTGGATTCATTCTACAAGTTCTTCCGAATGCTACTAATGAGACGATAACTAAGATTGAAAAAGCAATTAGTAATATTAAACCTATTTCTACGCTTATTCATGAAGGGAAAACACCTGAAGAAATTGCGAATATTATCTTTGGTGGAGAAGAAAACTATCGTATCTTACATAAGAATGATGTTGAGTTTAAATGTACATGTTCTAAAGAACGTTATGCTGATGCTTTGGTAACATTAGGGAAAGAAGAATTAGAAGATATTGCAAAACAAGAGACAACAGAATTAGTTTGTGCATTTTGTAAAGAAAAATATCATTTTTCCCAAAATGAAATAACTGAGTTATTAGACAATTTAAAATAATATTATGAATAAAGAGCCTTAATGAATAACATTTCATTAGGCTCTTGAATTTTCAATGAAAGTTTGGTATCATAAGTAAAATTACTCAAAGTTTATACAGGAGGAGTTATGGAACTACTAAGAGAAATGGTTATTACCGATGGTAAAGTTTATGATAATAATGTCCTTAAAGTCGATTCATTTTTAAACCATCAAATCGATGCTGGTTTAATGATGAAAATGGCAGAATCTTTTTACGAGTATTTTAAAAAAGAGAAGGTAACGAAAATTTTAACAATCGAGGCAAGCGGTATTGCACCAGCAATTATGGTTGCTAACTTATTTAAAGTACCGATGGTATTTGCTAAAAAGAGTAAGCCGTCTACTTTGAAAAATAATGATGTGTATACTGCCGAGGTTCATAGCTATACTAAAAATATAACTAATACTATAGTAGTTTCTGAGAAATTCATTAATAAAGATGATAAAGTTCTTATAGTCGATGATTTCCTTGCTAATGGGCAAGCTACTCTAGGTCTTATGGAAATAGTGGAAAAGGCTGGTGCCGAAACAGTAGGTGTGGGTATTCTAGTTGAGAAAAGTTTCCAAGATGGTAGAAAATTATTAGACGAGAAAAATGTAAATGTTTGTTCTTTATGTAGAATTGCTTCTCTTGAGAATAATGAAGTTAAATTTAATATATCTGATGATGAAAAATAAGAAAGGATTTTAATAAAATGTGGGAAAATAAATTTCAAAAAGAAGGTTTAACATTTGATGATGTGCTATTAGTACCAGCTAAAAGTGACATTTTACCTAAAAAAGTTGATTTAAAAGTTAGTTTAACGGAGAAAATCAAATTATCAGTACCTGTTATCTCAGCTGCAATGGATACAGTGACAGAACACAAAATGGCGATTGCAATGGCTCGTGAAGGTGGTCTAGGTGTTATCCACAAAAATATGAGTATTGAAGAACAAGCTGAGCAAGTAAGAAAAGTTAAACGTTCAGAAAGTGGAGTAATAACTGATCCTTTCTTCCTTACACCAGACAGCTTAGTATATGAAGCAGAAAACTTAATGCAACAATACAGAATTTCAGGTGTACCTATTGTAAACAATGAAAAAGATATGAAAGTAGTAGGGATCATCACTAACCGTGATATGAGATTCTTAACTGATTTCGATATTAAAATTAGTGACGTAATGACTAAAGAGCACCTTATTACGGCTCCAGAAAAAACTACTTTAGAAGAAGCTAGTGAAATTTTACGTAGTCACAAAATTGAGAAGTTAATCTTAACTAATGAAGAAGGAAAGTTAACAGGATTAATTACAATTAAAGATATTGAGAAATTAGCTAAATACCCTAACTCAGCAAAAGATGCTAAGGGACGTTTATTAGTAGCTGGATCTGTTGGAATTACCAACGATACAGTTGAACGTGTAGATGCATTAGTAGCTGCGGGAGTAGATGCTATCGTAGTTGATACAGCTCACGGACACTCTAAAGGAGTATTAGACGCCGTTAAAACATTAAGAACTAATTATCCTGATTTAGATATTATTGCAGGTAACGTTGCAACAGGAGAAGCTGCTCGTGATTTATTCGAAGCAGGAGCAGATGTTGTTAAAGTTGGTATTGGACCTGGATCAATCTGTACTACGCGTGTAGTAGCAGGGGTAGGGGTACCACAAATAACAGCTATCTATGATTGTGCGACAGTAGCTCGTGAATTAGGAAAAACAATCATCGCTGATGGTGGAATTAAATATACTGGTGATGTAGTAAAAGCAATCGCAGCTGGAGGACATGCTGTAATGTTAGGATCTATGCTTGCTGGTTGTGAAGAGTCACCAGGTGAATTAGAAATCTTCCAAGGTAGAACATTTAAAGCATACCGTGGAATGGGATCGATTTCTGCAATGGAAAAAGGATCTAAAGACCGTTACTTCCAAGAAGATGGTAAAAAATTAGTTCCAGAAGGAATCGAAGGACGTACACCATATAAAGGTGCTGTTTCTGAAACAATTTATCAAATCATCGGAGGATTACGTGCAGGTATGGGTTACACAGGTTCACGTGATTTACGTGCACTTCGTGAAAACTCACAATTTGTTCGTATGACAGGTGCAGGATTAATCGAATCTCACCCACATGATGTACAAATTACAAAAGAAAGTCCAAACTATTCTAAATAATATGAATAATAAAGAAGGTAGGAACTTGAAATTCAAGTTCCTACCTTTGTTTATTTACTAAATTTGTTTAGTTAAATCTATCATTTCAAGAAGACCTTGAGCACAGTCGCTACCTTTGTTTCCTGCTTTTGATCCCGCTCTTTCAATAGCTTGATCGATATCTTCAGTAGTTATAACTCCGAACATAACAGGAATATCACTACTTAGACTAATGTGACCAACACCTTTTGCTACCTCATTGCAAACTAGATCGTAGTGACTAGTACTTCCACGAATAACACTTCCTAATGTAATAACTCCATCGTATTTATTTGTAGCTACTAATTTTTTAGTGATAAATGGAATTTCAAATGCTCCTGGAACCCAGTATACATCGATGTTTTCTTCTTTTACTTCGTTTCTAATAAGTGTATCTTTTGCTCCTCCTAACAATTTAGAAGTAATAAATTCGTTAAAACGAGCTACTACGATTGCTACTTTAATATCTTTACCTATAAATTTTCCTTCAAATGTTGTCATAATAATATTCTCCTTATATATCTAAAAAGTGATTGAATTTGATTTTTTTTGTTTCTAAATAGTATTTATTTTCTTTTTGTGGTTTTATATTTATTGGAACACGGTCTACGACATTTATTCCTAAAGAGTTTAGTTGCTCTACTTTATCAGGGTTATTCGTAAGAAGTTTTACCGATTTAATTCCTAAGTAATCAAGTATGTCTACGGCGATAGTATAATCTCTTTCATCAGGAGCAAATCCCAGCTGTACATTAGCTTCGTAAGTATCCACACCTTGTTCTTGTAGTTGATAGGC
>CALIWM010000115.1:0-6405 GCA_938046645.1 uncultured Gemella sp.
TTTTTACTTCGCAAATTTTGTAAGGCAATAAACTTATTGATTAAAAAAATAATTGCGTCGTCATTTTTTATTTTTCTTATCTGTTTATTATATAATTTGTCATATAGATTAAGAAAAGGAAGTGATGATATGTTGGCAAACAATCCTTATGAAAAACAAAAAGCTCTTTCTTCGTTACGAAAACGCTTAATTGCATATTGTAACGAATGGAAACAAAAAGATGTTCCTATTATTATCGCAATAAGTGATGAGGTGGAAGGAAAAACTATCATGCCTTATCGAGTTATTGTTAATATGTTTGTCCAAAAAATAAAAGACATTAAACATATCCTTGAGATTATCGGGGTAGATGTTTTTTTATTAAAACCGATGAAGATATTCTACTTCTTGCCACAGGTTATGACAATACAGACCAGCACATGGATGCGATGCCCATTGCCTATTTGACCATCATGAAAGGAAAAGAAAATCTTGTTCAAAAAGAAAAGTTTTGGGAAGCACGAGTAAAATTACAACAATGGTTTGAAACTGTATGTAAAGAGATAGATGAAATAATTAAGTCTGTTGAGCCAGAAGAATAAGAAAGAAGATGCGTGCAACGGGGAGAATGTTGCGGCATATAAAGAAAATGGTGATTAGCTTACAATAGAAGATGCCAAGGTACTTATTTCCATCGCCTTGTAAATAGGAATGCTGCGAAGAACATTCTTAGAGAAGGGCTTCGCATTTTCGAAAGGGAGATTTTTGCTAGATTCTATTTATTTTCTTCCATTTTTGTTTTTAATGCTTCTTTTAATTCTTTGTAAAGCTCAATACTAAATTTATCCGCTTTTCAAAAGCGAAAATCCATTAAAAATATACATTATTTTCGGTATATGTCACCAATCCTTCGGCAGTTGTTCACCAATCCTTCGGTATACAAAATTCGTGAGTCTTACTCTCCCAAGGGTTTCGAGACTTTAGAAAAGCTATAAAAGAATAAAAAAATAAAAGAATAAAGCACAAACGGTTATTCGCGCGTACTTATTCACCTCAATAGAAGAATTCTTCCGCGATTGGAGAAAAAATATCTCACTAGAAAAATCTCTCCCCTTCGGGGAAGGTTTTTATCTTTTTATAATAAGAAATAATGGAATAAAAAATATATTCCTTGAATTTTTATTTTTCTAAATATATCGAAGACTAAAATTTAAAAATACTAGGATTAAATAAAACCAATATATTTGCAAACTTGTTTGTTTTATCTCTATTTTAAAAATATAAATCAAAAGATATAGAAATTCCTTATTGTTTTAAACAATATGTAAAGGAGTAAATGAATAATGGCTACAATATGTTTTGTGTGTGAGGGGGCATATCCCTATGTTGTAGGGGGTGTATCAGCATGGGTACATGAGTTAATAACTTCAAATCCACAACATGACTTTAAAATATTATGTATTATACCAGATGAAAAGTTTGCGAAATTAAAATATCAAATTCCTAAAAATGTTGTAGAGATAAAAAATATTTTTATGGATTCTTCTTTGTATTTCTCATATTCTTCATTTATTAAAGCTGGTCTTCAAGAAAATGAAGAAAAAAAAGATAGTATAAAAGAACTGATACATTTTCAAATAGATGGAAATACCGATGAGAAAGTAAATATAATAGAAAAATTGTTTTCTAAAAAAATGGGAAGTCCCCTTGAAATTATTTTAAGTCAGGAATATTGGGATGTATTATTAAAACAATATGAAAAATACCATGAAAAAGGAAATTTTAGCATATACTATTGGACATATAGAAATATTATTTTAAATTTATTAAAAATTGGGCAAGAAGATATCCCAAAAGCTGATATTTATCATTGTGTAACAACAGGATATGCTGGTTTTATAGGCTGTTTAGTTGCACATAGAAAAATGGGAAAGTTTTTATTGACTGAACACGGAATTTATCCAAGAGAAAGAGAAGAAGAAATTTTAGGAGCAAATTGGATAGATGCAGATTTTAAAAATATTTGGATAGATTATTTCTATTATTTATCTAAATTAGCTTATCAATATAGTGACAAGATTATTTCACTCTTTGAATATACCAGAGGTATTCAGATATACTATGGGGCTGATGAAAAAAAGACTAAAGTAATACCAAATGGTGTAGATGAAAAAAAATATGGAGATATTATAAAGAAGAAAAGAGAAGGTTTTCATATTGGTTCTGTGTTAAGAGTTGTACCAATTAAAGATATAAAAATGATGATTAAAGGATTTAAAATAGCAGAAAAAAATATGCCTGATGCAACTCTTTGGTTAATTGGTCCAACAGATGAAGATAAAGAATATTATGAAGAATGTTTAGAGTTAGTAAAAAACTTGAAACTAGAAGAAAAAGTAATTTTTACTGGAAGAGCTAATGTTTTAGAATACTATTCCTTTTTAGATTTATTAATTTTAACATCTATTTCAGAAGGGCAGCCATTAAGCATTTTAGAAGGTCTTGCTTCTGGAATCCCTTTTATTGCAACAGATGTTGGAAATTGTCGTGAAATACTTTTAGAAAAAAAAGATATTGGGGAAGCAGGATTAATAATTCCACCAACATCTTATACTGATTTAGCAGAAGCATTTTTAAAGTTATATAAAAATACAGAAAAATTAAATGAATTTTCTGAAAATGGAAAAAAAATAGTTAAAAAATATTATACAAAAGAGTCTTTTATAGGACAATATCGTGAATTGTATGAAGAATTAGGAGATTAAAATGGCTGGTATAGGCTTTGAATTAAAAAAATTATTTTCAGAGGAAGAAGAGCTTCCTTTTGCAAATCTAAGAGCAATTATATTTTCAATTATTGTAAGTGTTGGTCCATGGCTTATCACTGCAACATCTTTAAATATAATAATCTGGATTTCTAACCAAATAGAATTAGCTAGACCTAAACAGTTAATTTTTATGAGTAGCATTTTTTATTGTTTTATATTTTCACAAATATTAACTTGTATTTTTCAATATATAATAACAAGGTATGTATCTGATTGTGTATTTAAAAAAAAGATTTCTAAAATTAGAGGTGCATATTTTGGGAGTATAAAATTGGTAGCTATTCTTGCATTTTTTATTAGTTTTATTTTTATTAAGAATGGAGATTTGTCAATTCCATATAAAGCAAGTTTTGTATTTCTTTTTGTATTTATGAGTTTATCATGGGTTTCTATGATTTTTATCTCCCTTTTAAAGAAATATCACTTCTTAATTTTTAGCTTCTTTTTTGGAAACTTTATCTCAATGGCACTAGGTTTTTATTTTTTGAAATACCCAGTAACATTTTTTGAAGAAGAGCCTATTTTTTGGATGTTATTATCCTATGGAATAGGAATTTTTATTAATTTTATACTTACTTCAAGTTACATCTTAAGAGCCTTTAAAGGAAAAAGTGAAAATAATTTTGAATTTCTAACATATCTAAAAGGATATTTCAGCTTGGTTTTAATAGGATTCTTTTATTCTGTTGGAGTCTGGGGACATGTCTTTATGAACTGGATTGTCGGAGATTCTTATAGAATAGCTGGAGTTTTCCAAGTTTCTCCTTTATATGAAGTTGCTATTTTCTATTGTTACTGTATTTCTATACCAAGTATAGTCTATTTTGCTATTTTCTTAGAAACAAAATTTTTACCTGTATATAAGGAATATTATAAAAAGATTTGTAAAACAGGGACATATTCTGAAATTGAAAATTCTCTCAGCAAAATGAAACAAACATTATATCAAGAGATTCTATATGGAATGGAGTTACAATTTTTAATTTCACTTACTTGTGTCTTATTGGCAAATGCAGTTTTCACATATTTTGATATGGATATTTATTTGCTGGATTTATTTAGGGTAAGCGTTTTTTCAACTTATTGTGCAACCTTTGTGTCTATATTAATTACTCTTTACTTGTATTTTGATTTAAGAATACATGGAATATGTATAGCATTCTTTTTATTGTTTTCTAATTTTTTCTTTACATATATTTTTGGAAAACTTGGAAAACAATACACAGGAGTAGGATTTTTTATAGCTTCTTTCTTAACTTTTGGGATTGCAATCTTTGTTTTTCCAAAAGTATTTAGAAATTTGAATTATAGTACAATGTTTTGGCAAAATTTTGAATATAAAGTAGGAGGAAATTTTGTGAAAAATATAATAAAGTTATTTAATAAAAAAGTTTATTTAGGAATAATTTTATTATTTTTACTATTATTTGGAGGATGTGCTTCATATTATTCTAAAAATGGTTTTAATAATAACACAAAACATAATTGGCATACTATGGGAGTATATGGAAAAGATGGACTTGATTCAGAAGGATATGCAGCAAATGGATTTAACCGACAAGGCTTTAATAGAAAGCATATGAATCAATCCACGAAAACAGCTTATGACCTTAATGGTTTTGATTATAAGGGAATACATAGAGAGACTAAGAAAGCCTATGATGAAAGAGGTTTTAATACAAAATCATACAATGTATTTACAAATAGTCTCTATGATAAAGATGGATTTAATCATGAAGGAATACATAAAGTTACAAAAAAACCTTATAATGAAAAGGGGTGGGATCTTTATGGAATAAACGAAAAAACTAAGACTGAATATGATGAAAATGGTTGGGATATAAATGGAATTAATAAAAGAAGTTTTAATAGAGATGGTTGGAATATAGAAACCAAAAGTAAATATGATTATGCTGGTTTTGACTTTGAAGGAATCCATAAAGATACAAAAAAAACTTATGATGAAAGAGGTTTTGATGTAAATTTACACAATGTATTTACAAATAGTCCTTATGATAAAAATGGATTTAATTATGAAGGAATCCATAAAGTAACAGGTAGAGAATATGATGAAAATGGTTGGAACTATTATGGTTTACATGAAAAAACTAAAACTTATTATAATCCACAAGGATATAATGTTGATGGATTGGATAAAGATGGATATGCAAAAGGAAAAAGACCACCTGGATTAGAGGATGAATGGATGGATAAAAATGGATTTAATAAAAAAGGAATTTATATAAAGGGGTATTAAATGAAAAAAATAATAAAAACTTTATTTTATTTATTTTGTATTTCAACATTATCTTTTGCAGAAGAAGATGTTGAAAACGGCATTCGTTGACAACGAGTTGAGGGCCGAAGGACCAAAGGCGGCGGTAACCGCCAAGCCCAATGCCACGTAGATAACGATGATGCTCACGCCATAAGTGAGGGCATCGCGAATGCCCTTTGCCTTATTTTGTGAGCGTTTGAGAAAAAAACTTACCGTCATGGGGATAATGGGCCACACGCAAGGGGTGAAAAGTGCGAGCAGACCGCCGATGAAACCCATAGCAAAGATATACAACATGGAGTTGTCCTGTTTGCCTTGGTCGCCGTTATAGGCTTGCAATTCGGCCACAACGGGTGCCCAAAGTCCGCCTTGCCCCACGTTGTTTCCCCCATCGGCAACAGCTGCCACGGCAGCTGCTTTTGCCGTATCGCTCGTAGCGGGCGTGTTAGCGGCAGCCAGAGCAGCCAGCGAGTCGGCCTTTTCTTTGGCCAGTTGTGCAGGCGTTTTGGTTTCTTTCGCATCGGGAGCGTTGGCCGGACCATTGCCCTTAAAGTCGAATTCCACCTGTGTTGGCGGCAAGCAGTTTTGGTCGTTGCATGCTCCGTATTCCAGATAGCCCTTTATGCGGTAGGTTTTTCCGGTGATTTTGTATTTCTGCACAAAGGTAACGGCATTTTCAAAGTAGCGCAACTTCATTTCAAACAGCTTGTCGTAGTTGCTAATCTCCTTGCCTTTGGCTTGCAGTTTGCCTGCTGCTTCTGCACCTTCTGCCTTCTCTGTGGTAATGGTAGCCGATATTGGGCCACCACTAGGCAGGCCTGTTGAGTAGACATGCCAGCCGTTATCAATCTTTGCAGTGAAGATAACGTCCACCTCGGTGGGCGAAACCTGTTTCTGCTGTACGCTTACATGTACGGGGTTTTGCATCTGTGCCGATGCCCCCAACGCGAAGACGGCTAGTAAAGCCGTCAGTAAGGCCAATCTAATTTTCTTCATATTTGGTGGGATTTTGATTTTGTTGTTATTTTAGTTGACGAGTTTACAAGTTAACGAGTTGACCAGTAAACAGGTCGACAAGTTTTCTAGTTAACACGATTTGTGTGTCATAATGTCTAGCACATACTTATCTGTTTCGTCCATTCCTCGACTTCCAATGGCGGCCAGGTTTCGTATCGAGCGGTCCACATCGTCGTCGATAATGCCCTCAACAGATGTAACATACTTGTGTTGCATGGCCAACATCGCGCTCAACACGGCCGTACTAACGCCCGACGAGAGTTTCAATGCGCACGAGGGCTTGGCTCCATCGCATATCATACC
>CALIWM010000116.1:0-4614 GCA_938046645.1 uncultured Gemella sp.
TCTCCCCCCTAGTACTAATATTATATCATTAAATTTATTATATTAGTACTGAAAACCTAATTATAGTACATTATTTATATTTAATGTATTTTATGTTATACTGATAAAAAATCACAAAATTCAATTGAATAATTAATTTTTAAAAAAGGAGAAACATTATGACTAATGAAATGAATTTATTAAATTGGACATTCTTCAGAGAAGTTGCTATCCCGCAAGATATTGCAAACTTATTGATAAACGGCGAACAGCCTGTTGCAGCATTTGCGACAATAAGGGACGTTACTGTATTTACAGACAAAAGACTTATAGTAAAAGATGCCCAAGGAATCACAGGAAAAAAAGTAGAAATCTATTCCCTACCGTACTCTTCAATACTAATGTGGTCAACTGAAAATGCGGGTAAAATCTTTGACTTAAATGCTGAAGTAGAACTTTGGACTAAAGTTGGTAAAATAAAAATCAATCTAAAAAAGGATATTGATATTCGTAGATTTGATACATTACTAGCTCAATATATACTGTAGCCTCACAATATAGAATAAAAGAACTAAAAATCCTAAAAATTAGAGATTTCCTCTAACTTTTAGGATTTTATTTTATTTTATAGTTGAAGTTTTTCTCCGTCTTTATATACTTCGTCGATAATTGCTCCACCTAGACAAACATCTCCATCGTAAAAAACAACCGCTTGTCCTGGCGTAACAGCACGTACTGGTTCTTTATAGACAACTTTTACTTTGTTATCTTCTAATACTTCTACTTCTACTTCAGTATCTGGTTGACGATATCTAAATTTTGCAGTACATGTAAATTTATTAGGTTGTGGATTTTTCGTTGTAAATGATAGTGAGCTAGCTAGTAAACTATCTGAATAAAGTTTTTCATTGTGGAATCCTTGACAAACATATAGTATATTATTTTCAAGGTCTTTACCACATGCAAACCATGCTTCACCTTCAGTATCTTTAGTTCCACCGATACCTAATCCGTGACGTTGACCAATTGTATAATGCATTAAACCAATGTGTTCTCCACGAACATTACCATCTAAATCAACCATCTTACCACTTTGAGCTGGTAAGTATTGAGATAAGAATTCTCTAAAGTTCTTCTCACCGATGAAACAAATACCTGTTGAGTCTTTTTTCTTTGCTGTAGCAAGACCCGCTTCTTCTGCGATCTTACGAACATCTTTTTTCTCAAGTTCTCCAACTGGGAATAGGATGTTTTTAATTTGATGTTGTTTTAATTGTGATAAGAAGTAAGTTTGATCTTTATTATTATCAACTCCACGTAACATTAAACGTTCTCCATCAACATCTTTAACTCTTGCATAATGCCCTGTTGCTACATAATCCGCACCTAAATCTTCAGCATATTCTAAGAAAACTTTAAATTTAATTTCTTTATTACACATAATATCTGGGTTAGGTGTACGACCTTTTTTGTATTCATCTAAGAAGTAAGTAAATACTTTATCCCAGTATTCTTTTTCAAAGTTTATAGAGTAATATGGAATATCTAATTGTTCACAAACTTTAATTACATCTTCGTAATCTTTTTCCGCAAGACAAACTCCTCTGTCATCTTTTTCTTCCCAGTTTTTCATGAAAACTCCGATAACATCATATCCTTGTTGTTTTAGAAGATATGCTGTTACTGATGAATCAACTCCACCACTCATTCCAACTACTACTTTTTTGTTGCTATTCATTATTAATTCCTTTCTTTAATTCTTTTCTCTAAAGTTGCAATCTTTTCTACAACTTCATCAATTAATTCTTTGCTTGTATCAAAGCCAACACTCATTCTTACAGAATGTGCAGCACGTTCAATATTATACATCTCTGTTATTATACGACTTCCTTTAATATTTCCTGAACTACAAGCAGATCCACCAGAAATATAAATATCACGAGCATCAAGATATGTAATCAGGCGTTGAGCTTCTATATTTTTAAAATAAATATTTAATATATTCGGCAATGAATTTTCTATAGTACCATTTACTTCAAATTCAACTCCATTTTTCTTAAGTTCAGCTATAAAGTAATTTTTTAATTCTCTAAGGGTTGGGATTGAATTTAACGTCTCTGATAAACAGTCATTAAGAACTAGTATCCCTAATAAATCCGTTGTCCCAGAACGAAGACCATTTTCCTGACCTCCACCTAATAATAGTGGTTCAACATCTCCATCTTTTGCGTATAAAAATCCAAAATTATTAAGTGAACCCAATTTATGAGCAGATGCTGAAGCAAAATCTAATCCTAATTCTTTCACATCAATTTCTACTTTACCTAAAGCTTGAACAATATCACTATGCAATAGTATATTTTTATCTGCAATAAGTTCTGAAACCTCTTTTATAGGATTTAATACCCCTGTTTCATTATTTGCTAACATAATTGAAATTAATACCGTCTTAGAATTAATCTTCTCTTTTAATTCATCTAGAGATATAGCTCCACTTTCATCTACTGATAATTCATGAATCTTAAATCCAAACTTTTCAAGTCTTTTAGCACTAGCTTTAACTGATGGATGTTCTATAGATGAAATTATTATTTCTCCTGATTCAAATCTAGTTAGTACATGATTAAATACTGTATTATTACCTTCAGTTCCACCCGAATTAAAAATTATTTCATTACTATTAGCATTTAGAGTATTAGCTATTTTTTCGCGTCTTTCACGAACTATCCTATTATTTTTCTTTCCTAGAGTATGGCCACTACTTGGATTAGCATAGATTTCTTTTAGTATATTCATATTCTTTTCTATGATATCAAAATGTTTTCTTGATGTTGCTGCGTAATCTAAATAAATATTCGCCATATCATCGCCTCCTAATATTAATCATATTATATTTTAACATAAATAATGGTCAAATAAAATCAATACCACTTTGTAAGATAGAAATTCATAAGTTATAAAAATTATTAATCCCTTTCTTATCAATATAGAAAGGGACTAATATTAATATTATTTGATTTTTTCTCTTAGTTTACTTATGACTATTATTAATATTGCCAATACTCCTGAAACATACAACAATATATTTTGTTCCTCTAAAATAAGAGTATTAACCACTCGTGGTTGGGTGTATACTAAATAACAAAACGTCATTGGATAAAATAGAAGTTTCGCATATCTTGTAGCACTAACTTTCTTTAATACTCTAACACTACTTACAATCGGAACAGTTATCAGAATATACATCCAATCAATTGGTAGTTTTCCGAAATAGTAGGCAGGTATGATGCAAATAAAACTCATGAAAGCAATTATTTTAAAGATTATTGTATATATTTTATACATAGATTCTATAGAATTTTTTAATTTGAATAAACCATTAACTATAATTAAAATTAAAATATACGCACCTATAGTAAGTTTAATTTCATTACTAATATTGTAGTTAGACCCTTGTGTAATAAATGTAGAAATATTCATATATAAGTACATTATTATAATCGGAATATATGTCCAAACATACGCTAGGAATTTACTATTTTCAAAATATGGTACTTCCCATTCCCAGATGTACTGTCTATCAATTACTTCAAGAATAAGGGCATCTAAAAATGTTCCTGCTATTAAATTAAAAAGAACATCTTCAAAATTTCCTCGTGCTAACATTAACATTATAAAATTAACGATTACAAACAATCCGACTCCCAAGAAACCTGCAAAATATAACACTATCATTGCTGGTGTATTTTTAGAAGCACTCTGTCCGTATCTATTAAGATATTCTGTATTTTCTACTACCAAATAATTATAAATATTTGAAATACTTGAATTATCTTGTTTATTTTTTAATATCCCAGCCAACAGCGATCTTACTGGGAAAAATTCAATTTTTGTAAAATCTATATTGCAAATTTCTGTCCAAAAATCATCATTCATTTCTGAATCCTTAGAAACTATTTTTGACAGTTCTCGCATACTTTTTAAATCATTAACATTCTCTTTCAACTTATCGACTAAAAGTAATGCTTGTCTACGACTTTCTTCTAGTTTTTTTTCACTAATTTTATTCACTCTTCAACTCTCCTATTTCTTAATAGTTATTTAAATGTAATAATTTACAATATCTTCTAACATCTTTAATCCTATCTCCTCAAATTCTTTATCTTCAACACGTTTGGTATAGTTTAAAATACCCAATGCCGAGATAAAAATCAGGCAGTACTCTAATTCCTCAGAAATAACTTCCTCATTTGAATGTTCATAATAATGTTTTAAAAATAGCTCTTTTTTTAATTTATCATTATCTAAATCTTGATAAAAGTATTTAATAAAATCTAAATAATAACTAGCATACTTTACTCTTTCGAAATCTATCAATACTAAATTATCATCTTTTCTCATAATGTTTCTGAGACCGAAATCACCATGAATTAAAACTAATGCTTTTAAATATTCTTCATCTAACTTACTAATATTTTTTAGAAATTTAGCATGAAGCTCACTTATTATAGTATACTCTTTTCTATCAGCCAATCTATATACATTTTTTTCTAGAACTTTTCCCAATGAAATTTCTTTGTCATTTTCAATTGAGAGCCAATTTCCTCTATGAAAATCAGATATTAACTCTGCTAT
>CALIWM010000117.1:0-2000 GCA_938046645.1 uncultured Gemella sp.
AAAGAATACTGTTGTTGCAGCTAACATAACTCCAGAAAATCCAGTTGGAGCAAAGTTATTTGTCCAATGTGTTGGTTCAACGTAAAATGCACCAACAACAATGAATAAAATTACAATACCTACTTTTGCAGCTACCATAAGATTGTTTACAAGTTTACTACTTGAAGTACCTTTTGATAAGATGAAAGTAATTAATAATACAATAATTATCGCTGGAATGTTACCATATCCACCAGCTGCTGGTAATGTATAAAACTCTTTAGGAATTTCTATACCTAAACCTGCTAAAAGTCGTGAGAAGTAACTAGACCACCCATTGGCTACTGTCGCAGCTGTAAGAACATATCCTCCTATTAATACCCATCCTATCGCATACGCTACAATCTCACCAACTGATACATATAAGTAAGTATATGTACTACCACTTGACGGGATTGTAGAAGCAAGTTCGGCATAACATAACGCCGCTAAACAACAAGCTAATCCTGCAATTAGGAAAGAAAATACAACTGCTGGTCCTGCTTCCGCTGAAGCCTTACCAGTTAATACTAAGATCCCTGATCCAATAATAGCCCCTATACCGAATAGAACTAAATCCATAGTCTTCATCGTGGGATTTAACGTCTTGTTTCTTGACTCTGCTAATATAGAGTCAATTGATTTTTTTCTAAAAACGTTCATAATATCCTCCTATTTTAAAATAAATATTATTCACTATTAATAATATTTATTAATTATACCATATTTACAGAAATATTGCTAATATAGATTTTACTTATGTAAGTAAAGAAAAAATGATACTATGAATTACCTTAATAAAATAATATATTATTAATATTAGAGTATAGTCAATATAAAAGATATGGAATTATGAAATTTTAATCTAATTTTAAAATTTAAAGTAAAATTTATTTGTAATTAATTATAAACTCAGATTTTACTCATAAATAAAAACAAGCCCTTTAAACGATAGTTTAAAGGGCTTATTTTTATTATCTGCTGTAGTACTCAACGATAAGTTGTTCGTTGATTTCTGGGTGTAATTCACTTCTTTCTGGAAGTCTTACTAATGATCCTTCTAATTTATCAGCATCAAAAGTTAAGTACTCAGGTACAAAGTTAGTGATTTCAACAGCTTCTTTAATGATTTCAAGGTTTCTAGATTTTTCTCTTACTGAAACTACTTGACCTGGTTTAACAGCGTAAGAAGCGATGTCTACTTTTTTACCATCTACAAGAACGTGTCCGTGGTTTACTAATTGTCTAGCTTGACGGTTAGTTCTAGCTAATCCTAAGCTGTATACTACAGAATCTAAACGTGTAGCAAGTAATGCCATGAAGTTTTCACCGTGAAGACCTTGTAATTTACCAGCTTTATCGAATAATTTACGGAATTGTTTTTCGTTCATACCGTGTAGGTAACGAAGTTTTTGTTTTTCTTGTAATTGTAAACCATACTCAGATAGTTTTTTTCTTAAGTTAGGACCGTGTTGTCCTGGTGCGTAAGGACGTTTAGCTAACTCCTTACCAGTACCGCTTAGTGAGATTCCTAAACGACGAGATTTTTTCCAAGTTGAACCTGTAAAACGAGCCATTATGTGCTCCTCCTTTTATCTTTTTGTTTTTATTGTTGTGAAAACAAAAAGCACGATTATCGTTGTTGTATATGTTATAAAACTGGAACTTCGCCTAGCAGCATAGGCTACGAGTTGCCACATTAAAAAATGTATAACATAGAGGCAATAACAATTAATCCACTGCTATTATTTTACACAAAGATTAGTTTACCATTATTTTAGATAATAGTCAACTATTTTGGTAGTATAATATAAATTTTTTCTTTATTTATATTACCTATTTATTCACATAAATCAAGAAATTTTTTGAATGTGTCTACTTCATAATCGACTTCTGGATGCCATTGTAGACCGATAAGATTCCCTTTCTCTATCGCTTCAATGGTTCCGTCATCTGCTACAGCCGTAACTTTGAATCCTTCT
>CALIWM010000118.1:0-3505 GCA_938046645.1 uncultured Gemella sp.
CAGGTAATTATGGCAGATGTAATGAAAAAAGTTTCAGATAAACAAGTACCTGCTGCATTTGAAAAACCTGCAGGAATCGAAACAAAAAATGGCGTAGAATATGCTAAAGAAAGGAATACAGAGACTGACTATATGTACGCTGGTACAGATAGAGATGCTGTTTACCAAGCTGCTATCGCTCAAAAGCAACGTGATAACCGTTCTGCTCTTACAACAGTATTCAACTCTTTAACAAATTCTACTAATAGAGCAAACGGTGCTGTTCCTGCTCAAAATCAAAGACAAACAGCAGGTAGAACAACTGCAAATAATTCTGCTCGTACAAATCAAACAAGACGGTAATATATAAAAAGAATCGTGAACAACTTCACGATTCTTTTTATTATTCTATATAGTTTTTATACAAACTTTCACAAATTTCAAAATCTAATTTATCATCAATATCATAACTATATATTTTATCCATCTCATAGACTTTTGTTTTATTTGTATAAAAAGTTTTATCCTTTAAATAATTATTTTTTGTCGACATCCATATAGAACCATTAGGATATATATAGTCTGGTTCATCTTGTCTCCTATAATTTCCACCATGACAAGAAGGAACTAAATACCCACTTTGTTCATCCATAAACAAGCTTTTACTTACTCTAGGTTTAGTAAATGACACAAGGTGATCACAATCTTCAAATAAATTAAATGCTGTATGTATGTGTTCTACTTTTCTAAGTGGAGAAGTTACTTGTAAATTTATAAAAATAAAATCTTCTTTAATTTCTTTAAATAAAAATTCTAAGGTTTCAAAAGTTGTAGAAGAGTCAAGAGAAACTTCGTCTGTACGTTTTATGTATTTGCATTTTTTTCCATATTCATATGCACATAAATTAAGATATTCTTCTGAATCAGAAGATACCCATATTTCATCAAATTTCTTACTATCAATAGCTACATCAATTGTATAGAAACATAATGGCTTTCCACAGAATAACTTTATATTCTTATCTAATAATCCCTTTGAACTTTTTCGTATCAAAATAACTGCTATTTTCTTCAAAATATCCTCCTCTCCTAACTACTTTTCTTTTTATATCATAGTACATTGTATCATTATAATTTATCTAATACAATAATTTTAATATTTAAAACTTCCTTTAACTCTAATAAAAAAGAGGGAGTGACTCAACAAAATCTCTATTTCTTAAGAAACAAGATTTTTTCGAGTCACCCCCACACAGGTTATTGGATATCTAAAAAGCTTTTATAAAGTAAATTTAGATATCAATAAACCACTGCGCCTATGAGTTATAATATATACTTTTTGAAATTTAGGACTTTTGGATTAACCCAATTTTTTAAAACTTCTAGAAGTTAAAACCTTCATAGAATATTCTATTTTTCTTTATACCTTTTTCCTTTAGCATTTTTTCATACGCTATATTCATCGCCATTGGACCAGCAATTATATAATTATACTCTTCACCAACCGGTAAATATTTATCTAATTGCTCTGTTGTAAATCTTCCATTTTGAGAATATGATTTAAAATTACTTCTTTCATTCCATAATTTAAATTTTTCTTGATATAATAATTTCTTATCCTTTTTTACAGTATATAAAAATGTAATATCTTTATCATCAAACTTATCTGCTAATCCAAGTAAAGGAACGACACCAATTCCTCCTCCGATAAGAACAAACTTTTCATTCTTACCAGATTTTTCTATCATTGAACTTAAGACTCCATATCCTCTTGTTAAATTAACTTTTTCTCCTATCTCTAAATTAGGAAGATTTTTTGTGAAATCCCCTACACCTTCAATTGACATCTGAACATAGCCATCTCGTTCTGGGATATTCAATATAGAAAATGGATGTGGCTCCTTCATCCCTCTTACATTGGGGAAAGAGATAAATGCAAAATCACCCGCTTCTATTTTTTTAAAAACAGATTTACTGGTAGTAATTGTTAACTCTGTAATATTTGAATCTACTTTTCTAGCATTTTTTAAAAGTCCTACTTGTACATTTATATACTTATTATATGCATAGTGTCCATAAGCACCGAATGCAATTACAGTGTATAAGATTACTAAAATAGTAAATGGAACTATACTTCTTATATATGGAATCAGAAGAACATGAAGGAAAGCTAATAGTGCAGCTACTAAATTAAGTCTATGTATCCACATAGATAACTCATGTTTAAAGATTTTTTCTAACATTTTTTTAATCTTCATTAAGATACTTATTCTTGAAGTTAACCAACCAGCCATAAAAACAAGTGAGTATGCAATGATTCCTATAAATATATTCATTGACCATTCCCCTGTTAATTTTATAAGTCCTGATGATTTTAAAAGTTGATCATGTAAGTACATAAAAATTACAGCAAAAATTGCGGTTACTCCATGAATTATATACATATCCGGTAATCCTATTATTCTATCTAACCATTTCGGCTGTGAAGATAGGAAAATTGCTGATAGCATCCATGAATAAGCAAATACTCCTAAATTAATTGCTAGTACTCTACCCCCTAAAACCTCTGGTAAACCATTTCCTAATGTTACTATTAATGGTAACGGTATTGTTAACAATACTATTAACCAAATCATATTAAATATAAATCTATGTTCTCTCAACATCCGTTATTTTCCCTTCCTCAAAAACTCTTTTTTTTCCCTCTTTTGTTAACAAGATACCTGTTAACAATTTATTTTCTACTATTTCACTCCAAATTCTCTCATTAGCAACTACTCCTGCAGTTGCTAATACATCAACATCTGATAGATATCTTCCAACTACAGTGATTTGAACATGATTTATCTCATTATCACTTTTGATATGTTCACCTTTTTTACTAAGCCCCGAAGTTGCCACCGCTCCATTTTTTATACTATACTTAGCAATTATTTTCTCCTTGACTTCAGGATTTTCTATCCCTATTTCCCAAGAAAAATCACTATCAAGACTAGTACCCACTTGCATATCTCCAGCTCCATTAATTGCACCAGCTTCTATAATATTATTATCAATTAATGGCTTAATATATTTCATAAAAGCAGTTTCTATAGCCCAACCTTTAACAAATCCTGTCGGATTATATTTTCCTTCAAAAAACGGATCAAATAAGCCTCGTGTCTCTTTTTTAGCTAAAATTGAACGACTGTAAACTTCTTGATATTCTAAATCAAAAAAATTTTCTTGTAAAACTTCACCTAAATCGGTATGCCTACTAACCAAACTATCAGGTAGAAATGGTGAAAATTTTTCTTCTACTTTTTTCAAATATTTATCAATCTCATCGATAACTTGATTCAATGCCTCTATTAAAGTTTCATCGAAATTATTCTTTACAAAAGCAATTGTAAAAGGCATATTCATTCTTTTTAAAACATAAGTTTTATACTTAACCATCTTATTTAGCCTTATTTAATGCATCCTGTAATGAACCTTTGAATCCTTCAAAAGTTTCAGACGCTCCTGATACTAATGCAATATCACT
>CALIWM010000119.1:0-7467 GCA_938046645.1 uncultured Gemella sp.
TGATAACTTATCATATTTAGTTGCTGTGCTGTCAAGTTTTGGATCAGCAGAGTAAACTCCATCAACACCATTTTTACCCATTAAAATGGCTTCAGCACCTATTTCTTTAGCACGTAATGCTGCTGTTGTATCTGTTGAGAAATATGGATTTCCAATTCCAGCTGCAAATATAGCAACACGACCTTTTTCTAAGTGTCTTATTGCACGTCTTCTAATATATGGTTCAGCCATTTCTTTCATTTCAACAGATGTTAATACTCGTGTATCAACACCTTTTTGTTCTAATGCATCTTGTAATGCTAATGAGTTCATAACTGTAGCTAACATTCCCATTGAGTCAGCCGTAGCACGTTCCATTCCTAGTTCTTCACCAGTTTTCCCACGCCAGATATTTCCTCCACCAACAACGATAGCAACTTCTACCCCTTGTTTTACTACCTCTACAATTTGAGAAGTTATTTTTGTAACAACTTCAGAATCAATACCGAATCCTTTTCCACCTGCTAGTGCTTCACCACTTAACTTATATAAAACTCTTTTATATTTAGTAGCCATTTTTATCCTCCTAATAAATCACAGACATTATTGTTTCTACTATACTAATTTTTTAAAAAAGCACACACAAGAAGTGTGTGCTTAACCTCTTTTAATAAAGTATATTAAATAGAGAATTATTATTTGCTAGCGTTAACTTGGCTCATTACTTCTTCAGCAAAGTTATCTTCTTTTTTCTCGATACCTTCACCAACTTCGTAACGTACGAATTTAGCAAGTTTTCCACCTTTTGATGCTACGAATTTTTCAACAGTGAAACTATCGTCTTTAACAAATTTTTGTTTAACAACTGTGATTTCTTCTAGGAATTTGTTAATTCTACCAACGATCATTTTTTCAACGATATTAGCAGGTTTTCCTTCGTTTAATGCTTGCTCAGTTAATACTTTTTTCTCGTGCTCAAGTACATCAGCTGGTACTTCGCTTTCGTCTAAGTATTTAGGAGCTAAAGCAGCGATGTGCATTGCAACATCTTTAGCTGCTTCTTCATCAGTGCTTCCTTCTACAAGAGTAAGAACACCAATTCTTCCTCCCATGTGAGAGTATGCACCAAATGCATCAGCGTCAGTTTTAGTTACAACTTCAAATCTTCTTAATGAAAGTTTTTCACCGATTGTAGCGATACCTTCGTTAATTACTGCTTCAACAGTTCCACCTTGAGCTTCTACTTGAAGAGCTTCTTCTAAAGTTGCTGGTTCAGCTGCTAAGATAGCATCTGCAACATTTTTTACTAAAGCAACGAATTTTTCGTTTTTAGCAACGAAGTCAGTTTCTGAGTTGATTTCTAAGATAACAGCTTTGTTACCTTTAACCTCGATGTAAGAAAGACCTTCTGCAGCGATTCTGTCAGCTTTTTTAGCTGCTTTAGCGATACCATTTTCTCTTAGGTAGTCGATTGCTGCATCGATATCTCCATCTGTTTGAGTTAGTGCTTTTTTACAGTCCATCATACCAGCACCAGTACGTTCTCTTAATTCTTTTACCAAACTAGCTGTAATTTGTGCCATTTTGATTTGCCTCCGTTATTTTATTATTAATTTTTTTATTTGTTTTATAATCTAAAATTATTCTTCAGTTGCTTCTACTTCTTCAGAAACTTCTTCAGTTTCTTCGATGTTACCTTCGTTGTAAGCTACAAAAGCGTCTGCCATTTTAGCTGTTAATAATTTAACTGCACGGATAGCATCGTCGTTTGCAGGGATTACGTAATCAACATCATCTGGATCACAGTTTGTATCTACGATACCTACTACAGGGATTCCTAATTTTTTAGCTTCAGCAATTGCGTTGTGCTCTTTCTTAGGATCTACTACGAAGATTGCATCTGGCATACCTTTCATTTCACGAATTCCACCTAGGAATTTGTTTAATTTATCGTATTCTTTTCTTAATTCGATAACTTCTTTTTTAGGTAATACTTCGAATACTCCATCAGCTTCCATTTTTTCAATTTCAGCGATTCTGTCAATACGTCCTTTAATTGTTTTGTAGTTAGTTAAAGTTCCACCTAACCAACGGTGATTGATGTAGTATTGACCACTTCTTTCAGCTTCTTCTTTAATAGCATCTTGTGCTTGTTTTTTAGTACCTACGAATAACATTTTTCCGCCTTGATCAGCAACTGATTTTACGAATTCGTATGCTTCATCAACTTTCTTAACTGTTTTTTGTAAGTCGATAATGTAGATACCGTTTCTTTCTGTGAAGATGTATTTATCCATTTTAGGGTTCCATCTTCTTGTTTGGTGACCGAAGTGTACACCAGCTTCTAATAATTGTTTCATTGAAATAACTGCCATAGTTATTTTCCTCCTTGGTTTTTTCCTCCGACATTCTCTAAGCTTACTGCAAACATAAATGCACCGAGCAGCTACTCAAATGTCGTGTGTTATATTTTTGTTGATTTTTACTCAACTTTATTAATTATATAGCATTACCAACTAAAAATCAAGTATTTTAATAAATTTTACATTAATAATTATCTTCCATATTATTAGAATTTTCCTTTATCTATTCCTTAATTATTTTTGTAACTTTCAGAAAATAAAACTAAAATTTTCACGCTTAATCAAAATTATTTCGTTTAAGAGGTTGATTTTTTCTTTAAGTAGTATTATAATTTATTAGAACGTAATTATTACGAATAACGGAGGAATATTACAAATGAATAAATTTTTAAAAATAATATCAGTTGTTGCTGCATTCGCACTACTTTTAGTAGGATGTTCAAGCAAAACTAATTCTGGAGCTTCAAACTCTGGAAGTAAAACAAAAATTGTTACTTCTGTAAACTTTTATGCAGAAGTAGCTAAGAGTATTGCAGGAGATAAAGCAGAAGTTTCTTCTATTATATCTTCTACTTCTGTAGACCCTCATGATTTTGAACCAACTGCTCAAGATGCTAAAACTGTAGCTGATTCTAACATTGCAATTCTTAACGGTGGTGGATACGATTCTTGGTTCGAAAAACTTACTGCTAATAGTAAAGACATCAAAAAAATTGATGGTGCTAAACTACTAGGACTTAAAGATGGAGATAACGAACACATTTGGTACAACCCAGAAGTAATGAGTAAAGTTGCAGATGAACTTACTAAAGTTTTATCTGAAAAAGATTCTGCTAATAAAGATTTCTATGAAAAAAATAGAGATAACTACAAAAAAGAACTTTCAAAAATTACTGATAAAATTAATTCTTTAAAAGATAAAGCTAACGGTAAATCTGTACTTACAACAGAACCTGTTTTTGAATATGCTGTAGATGCATTAGGATTTAAAACTACAGACCAAGTTAAAAAATTAGCTCAAGCAACTGAAGAAGGAAATGACCCTGCTCCACAAGACTTAAAAGCTATTCAAGAGCAAATTAAATCTAAACAGATTTCATTAATTATCAACAACGTTCAAACAACTAATAAAACTATTGAAGGTTTAATTACTCTAGCTGAACAAAACAAAGTGCCTGTTCTTAATGTAACAGAAACTCAACCAGACGGAAAAACATACATCGAATGGATGTTAGATCAATATAATAAATTAGAAGAAATTCTAAATGGTGGATCTGGTGAAAAAGCTTATCACGTAGAAGGAGCATCTGAAGGTCACTCACACGATCACGAAGGACATTCTCACGAAGGTCACTCACATGAAGGTCATGATCACGATCACGAAAAAGAACATAAACATTAATACGAAGATTAAAAATTAGTCTTCACATATTATAAATATGTAGTATAATATAAAGAAGAGATTCTAAATCGTATCTCTTCTTTTTTATATTAAAAATAATAATTTTAAATTTACTTAGGAGATTTTATGGCTGAACTTAAAATAAAAAATCTCACTTATTCAATAGGAGATAAAACAATATTAGATAACATTACATTTTCTGTAACTTCAGGAGATGTTGTTGCTGTTGTTGGAAAAAATGGTGTCGGTAAAACAACATTATTAAACAATATTCTAGAAAAATTAAATAAAACTAGCCAGATTACATTAGTTGGAGAAAATCCAACTCTTGGATATGTTCCTCAGTTCAGACAGATAGATGAAGAACTTCCCCTATCTGCCGCTGACTTTGTATCACTTCCTATTCAAAAAGGATTTCTTCCATGGCTTAACAAAAAAGAAAAAGAAAGTATTAAAGAAGCACTAGAATTAACAAATTCTCTAAAACTACAAAATAAATCTATTGGTACTCTTTCAGGTGGGGAAAAACAACGTGTATTTTTAGCGCAAGCATTAGTAAATAGACCAAACTTACTACTTCTTGATGAATTTACATCGAATTTAGATAAGACTAGTGAGGTTGAATGTATGAACCTAGTTAAAGAAATTACAAAGAAAGAAAATATCATTACTCTTTGTATAACACACGAACTTTCACTTATCGATGAAAAATACGTTGATAAAATACTTTATCTAGAAGAAGGATGCTTTAAATTTATTAGTATAGAAGATTATAACAAAGAAAAGAACACCCTTAAACTTTGCAAACACTATGTAGGAGATAACAACCATGTTTAATTATGATTTTATGCAAAATGCTTTTATAGCTGGTACAATTGTTGCAATAATGGCAGGTTATATAGGCGTGTTTGTAATGGCTAGAAATATGTCATTTATTTCACATACCCTATCTCATGTCGGATTCGCAGGAGCAGCATTCGCTGTTTTCTTAGGAATAAACCCAATTTATGGATTACTAATTTTCACCATCACAATGTCTTATCTAGTAGGTCATCTAAGTGTAAAAGCTTTTAGACGTGAGGCCACAGTAAGTGTAATGTTAGGAATATTCTTAGGTTTAGGGTTATTATTCTTGTCTCTAACACCTAAAAGTACAAGCTATGTTAACAACATTCTATTCGGTAGCGTAGTTTCAATAACTCGAGACGATGTGAAATTAATATTTACACTAGCATTAGCAGTTATTCTATTACTTTCAATTTTTTATAGAAAAATCAAATTCGATTCATTCGATGCAATTGGAGCAAAAGCATTAGGATTAAATGGGAAATTTATTTCTATCTTTTTCCTAGTTTTACTATCAGTCGCAACTAGTATTACAGTTCCTGTAGTTGGTGCATTATTAATGTTCGTGCTTCTAACAGTTCCAGCTAGTGCAGCAAGATATCTTACTAATAAAGTTGGATTAATGATAGCTATATCAATATCATTTGCGCTTATTGGGACTTGGTTAGGGATTACTCTTTCATATTACACTTCCCTACCTACTACTTTCTTTATAGCAACTATTGAAGCGCTATTCTACTTTTCTAGTTTAGGCTACTATAATCTAAAGAGAAAATAATAATTTCTAAAATAAACCACTGTTACTGTCTAATGTGATAGTAACAGTGGTTTGTAATTATCTTTCTTAAATAGTTTTACAACCAAAAAAACCCTAGTTTTATATCTAAAACTAGGGCCTCTTTATTATCTTGGTTTTACTGAATTTCTAATTCTTTCGTATGCACCTGGCTCAACTTTATCTAGAGAATTTCTAATAATTTCTAGAGTTTTGTTGTAACGATACTCTCTATAATATTGCTCAGCAACCGTTAATTGTTGATGGAATTCAACATTATCTTTTCTGTATCTGTTCGCATAACGAATAAGTTTTTCAATTAATTCAATATCAGTAAGAATGTTATTTACTTCAGATGCATAAATATCAAGTGATTCTTCAGCTTCAGCAACTGCACGTTTTAGTAAATCGATATTAATAGGTTCTTTTTTAAGTTCCTCAATAGCGTATCTATAACTATCAGTTACATCTTTATATAAAACGATAAATCTATCACTGAATCCTGGAACACGTGAGTTATCCAATTTACGTTTAATAACTTCTTTTTCTTGATTAATGAAGATAAGTTTTTCACGAGCGTGATCTTCTTCTTCACGAAGACTTGTTAAGTATCTAGAATAATTTGTTTGGTCTTCTTCAATTTTTTCTAATCCTTGACCTAATAATTCTACTTTTTCTTTTAAGTCTTTATAGTTTAGTTTTGGCTGATTATTGATATATACATCAATATCATGTTTAACATCAAGTAAATCACTTAACTCATCGTAGTAGTTAGCAACCATTTCTTCATCTTTTTGATAAATTTGGTATCTATTTTTGATTTCTTGAATGTTATTGTATAGAGCCTCGTTTAATTTATCTTGTAATTCAAGTTTATTAGTGATTTCTCTATAATTTTCTTCAATGTATTTTTTATAATCAAGTTCTTTTTTTAGATCATTAGAAACTTCATCGATAACATCATAAATGCCATCAAGAATGTTTTCAATTAGATCAATATCTCCAGATTTAACTTTTTCACGAGCATCGCTTAATTGCCAAACAATACTTTCAATTTTACTTGAAATTTCTAAGTGAGTAAGTTTAAATCCTTTTTTCTCCATTTCCTCAACTTTAAGTCTTAATGACTGAATTTGAGCTGGACAAGTTTTTTCAATTTCTTTTAACAGATCAGGCAGTACTTCCATTCTTTCTTTAAGATTATCAATTAATCCTTTAACAGTATTAATTTTATCTTGTGCTTCGATATACTTACCAGTAGATGTTAGAAGTTTGAAATCATCAAGTTGTGGGGCTATTTCTTTGATATTTTGTTCAAATTGTTCTGCAGCTGCTCCATATTGATGACGCTTAGCTAATAGTTCTCTATTAAGCTCTTTATACTCAACTACGATTTCTTCATATAGTTCTCTATTTCTAGGTTCAACTTCTGTTAATTCTTTAATTTCTCTTCTTATTCCAGCGATTCTATCTTTAATATTTGCTATTAATTCACCACTGTTCATAATAACTTCATCAGCACGTTTGAAATTAAATTTATCAATATAAGTTTCTGCACTATAAAGATCTCTGTCAAGTTCTTCAATATCGATACTTTGAATTTCGTACCATTCGCTTTCCCATTGAGCATAAAGTTTTTCAGCTTTACCAGCAATTTCCAGCGCTTTTACTTTTTTCAAATCATCAGATAATGTTTCTCTCTCTAGCTCATCTTTCATAACTAAAAGAGGGTATAAATCTTGTTTTTTCCTATTTCTAAAGACGAATAGTGCAACTACTCCTCCAAGAACAAGGATACACACAAATAAAAATATATATGTCATATATCTTCCCCCTGAATGTTTTATTTAATTGTTTACGTTTATTAATACAATAACCTAACAAAATTATACCATTTTTATCACAAAAAACAAAGTGTTTCAATCATTTTTTTAATTTTTTTTCAATTTTTTTTATTAAACAAAAATCATATTAAAAATTATAAATATTAAAATTAAAACGAAAATTATAATTGTAAAAATTTTCCATAAGTGATATAATTTTTACAAAATTTAAAAAAAACTAATTTTTAGAAAATAGATAAAAAAATCGAAGGGAAGTGA
>CALIWM010000120.1:0-4442 GCA_938046645.1 uncultured Gemella sp.
AGCAGAAAAATCTATATTATTATCTTTATCTACTTTGCAATCATTACTAATATAACTATCCGCACTCACATTTCTTTCGACAATCGGGTGACGACCATCAACAATATCGATAACATTATTATCATTAAATTCAGGTTTTACATAACCATATTCTTCGGCTACATCAGATAATGAAACGAACACATCAATATCACTTAGAGTATTCGCAACCCTTTGTAATCTTACGATATAATTATGAATCTTCGTCTTAACTTCTTGGAATAATTGTAATTCTAACTCTTCAATTTTCGTTTTAGAATTCACGATATGTTCTTCAACTTTTTTCAGTTCTTCAGATACGAATCTTTCACAGTTAGAAAGTGTTTGTTTCCTATGATAACCTAGTTCTGTTGGATCTATAGTCTTAAGCCCTACTTTAGATACCTCGATAAAATAACCGAAAATCTTATTGTATCCAACTTTTAAATTCTTAACCCCAGTTCTCTCTTTTTCACGTTCTTCGATTTCTAGTAAAATTCTATTACCATTTTTACTAGCATTCTTATAACTATCTAGCTCTTCATTAAAGCCTAATTTAATTACATTACCTTCTTTAACAGTCTGACCAGCTTCTTCATGAATTGTCGCTTCAAGATAATCGTATAAATCTGTTAATTCATCGATATTCTCTGCGATATCTTTTAGTTTATTAGATTCAAATCCTAATAGTAACTTCTTAATTTCTGGTATTTGAGCCAATGTTTTCTTTAGATTTAATAATTCCTTAGGACTTACAATATTATAAGAAACCTTTGTAGAAATTCTCTCAAGATCATATACTTCTTTCAAACTAGTTTTAACATCCGCTTTTTCGAAATAATGTTTTGTAAAATCTTCTACGATTTCCTGACGTTTTTTAATTTCTTTAAGATCTAGCAACGGATTTTCTAACCATTTTTTAAGTTTTCTTGATCCCGCAGCTGTTGATGTTTTATCTACAATACTAAGAAGAGAACCTTTCTTACCACCATTAGCCATGTTCTGAGTAACTTCTAAGTTTTTTAACGAGTAGTTCGTCATATAAACAAACTTATCTTTGAAATATACTTCAAAATCTTTTAAACTTGAAATATCTTTATTTTGAGTTTTTTCAATATAATCTAAAAGAACGTCACAAGCAACACGAATATTGTTGTCAGTAAGATTACTTGTTTTTTCCTTAGTAATATCATCATTTAATTCAACTTCAGTAATATAAGCACTAATATCCAACTCTTGATCTTTTATGCTAATTACTTCTTTAATATTATTTTTTAGCACTTCATCTTGTAGGTCAGCCATAGTTTTTAGTACAGTACAACGGCTATCACCAGTCATAATATCACAAAATGCGAAGTATATATTATTATCCTTCACATATGCACTACCTAAGTAGTTATTCTCATCGTAGTTTTTGTAATTCATATAAGTCCCTGGTGTAATCACTTGAACTACTTTACGCTCTACGATTTTCCCTTGACCAGGCTCAGAAACTTGTTCACAAATAGCAACTTTATATCCGTTATTTACTAAAGTATCAATATAAGTAGCTGATGAATGAAATGGAACTCCACACATAGGAATTTTTTCAGCCCCTCCATCACGAGCAGTTAAGGTTATTTCTAATATTTTTGATGCTCTAGTCGCATCTTCAAAGAACATCTCATAAAAATCACCAAGACGGTAAAATAAAAACATGTCCTGATAATCTTTTTTAATCTTCAGATATTGTTCTATCATTGGAGTATATTTCATCTCAAAAGTTCCTTTCTCTTTATTTCTTCCATGTATTTATAACATATATAATTTTAGCATAAATCGTTGTTTTTTAGTAGTGTGACATGTGGTAAAACATATAAAAAAGAGTTAGTTAGTAGCCAATAGCTTACTAACATAACTCTTTAAATATTTAATATTCATTTAGAAATCAAATTCGACTCCAGTTTTGTTTAATTCATAGAATCTGTCAACATAATCTTTTCTGTTATTTATTTCTTTAGTACTATTATATAAGTCTATTGAAGCATCGATTTGTCTAATACATTTATTCGCTAATTCAACACCTTCAACTTTATTTTGAGCAAGTTTTATCTGAGCAAGCAAAATGTATGTATGAACAGCAAATGTTGGTTTGATATGACTTAATGTAATATCTATTAAATCTAATATTTCAATTACTTTTTTACATACTTCTTCAGCTTCATTACAATTTCCACTTCTTAACAGAAATCCAATACTACTATGTAATACTCTAAATGTGATAATTGTAGATATTATGTTTATCCCTTCAACATCTGGATTATAACCTAGACTGTCCGCTATAGTCCTTCTTACAAATTCTAACGGTATCTCTTTTGTACTACTAGTAGTAATTATCCCATTTAGCGCTGCTTTTTCATTCAAGCTTAGCATTTCAATCCCTTGGAAATACTTTAAAAGAATCTTGTTATTTTCTTTAAATTTTTCTGGAAGTATCCCTGAATATCCCGTAATCATAACTGCAATAAATAATCTCTCAGATAAAGTAATTTTATCGTCTTTTAACTTTCTAACTAGATGAGTCATCATTCCAGAATAATTACCAACTCTAGCAAATTTTAGTACATCAATTGTTAATTCCTTATAATCAGATTCTAATCTAGGAAGTAATTCTGTTAAATATTCAATATATCCTATACCAAGACTTCCAAGAAGTTTTTCAAACACTACAAGCGAAACCCTTGTCTCATCAGCCTCAAATCTTCTTAGTGTTTGCGCAGAAATTACTTTACCAGCAGCATCTTTTAATTTAACACCACGTTCAAGTCTTAACTCTTTAAAGACCTTCCCATGAATTGATTTATTTGTCATAAATTTCCTCCACCCAATATTTTCTTTCAATCCTTTATCTATAATACTATTTTACAATAATTACAAAACTAATTAATATAACATTACAAATTTGATAATTTTCCATCGTTTTTATACTAAAACACATCAAAAACTTACAAATTTGATAAACTTGACTAATTAAACACCGACAATAATCCTACTACAGTCGAGATCTCTTTTTTCTTATCATTTATAAGTTTTTTTGTTCCACTATGGCTCTTATTACATTTTAGTGTCGTTATCTTTGGAATACCATTTACAACACTTTGTATAGTTTCATCTTGATCTTCTATGAATTTACTCTCCTTTGTAAAATTATCAGATAATTCCCCTAGTATGCTTAATCCAAATAGATACATACCTAAGCTACATTGTTTCTCATTTAATAATAAGTGTTGATTTCTATTTTTCATAAGCATCTCCATTTCTATAAGTTATCGTATGCTTATTTTATCACGGATTAAAGCACTTTTTTCATAATCAGAAAACATTGTCCGATTCGAAATAAATATAGGTGAAAATAAGGGTTAAATAAAAATAATCAGACAAATTTGTCCGATTAATATTTACTCAAAATGGTCATTCTTAATTTTATTACAAACAAAAAAAGTATTTAAGAAAAATTTATTATCTTAAATACTCTACTGATACATTATATTGATGTCACATAACTTTTAAAATTCAAAATCAATACCTGTTTTATTTCTCTCATAAAACCATTTAACTAATCTATCCCTAGTTAAATTATCAGCAAGAAGATTGTTTAAAGCAATTTGTGCATCTAAATAACGTATACATTTGTTAGCAAGTTCTACTCCTTCAGGTTTATTAAGCTTAAGTTGAATTTGAGCTAATATGTAATTAAAAGCATTCATATGATACTGAAAATAAGTAACATTAGCATAATGCGTCTTGAGTAAATTTATAGCTTCTATACACCTTTCTTCAGCCTCTTCAACAAATCCTCTTCTCGATAACAATGCTACAGCACCATGTACTAATATCAGAGATCTTTCCGATCTGTCAACAGAAAATATACTATCTGAATTAACAGGTTTCATGTTTTCCTCTATTACACGGCGAATAAAATCATCTGAAAATTCTTCTGCTGTAGATGTTCTTAACATAAAAGTTAATGTTAACATTTCATTAGAATTATGACTATCTAAACTTCTTAGATGATTTAAAACAATTTCCCTATTTTCTTTAATTATCTTAGGTCCCTCAAGATCACCAGATATACTAATAATCTGATCAATATATAGTCTTTCATTCATACTTATTTTATCTTTTTGTAAGCTTTTTACAGCCAAAGATCTAATAGCTGTGGTACTTCCTGACGAATCTAGATTTCTCACTTCTCTTAAAAATTCAGATATATCGAAACCTACAAGTGGTATATATTCAGATAAATAATCATGATATTTAATACCAATATTTACAAGTAGCTTTTCGAATACATCTAAAGAAACACTAGTTTCATCAGCCTCGAATCTGATTAAAGTTCTCACTGAAATGGCATCACCTGCTGCATCTTTCAGTTTTATGCCTCG
>CALIWM010000121.1:0-7178 GCA_938046645.1 uncultured Gemella sp.
AAACACAAAATTGAATTCACATTTACTGATGGTTCAAAAACAACTTATGAAGATACTGGCTATATAGAACCAAATAATGATGCTTCGACACCGGCAAAAGACAGTTCTACTGATTCTAACAAACCAGCTACAAACGCTAAATATACTATTTCTAAATTAGATCAAGGTAAAAACTGGAAAGATGAAAAACACTTAACTTTAGAATTATCTGATACTTCTCTTTATGATAATTTTGTTGATGAAATTGCAAGTGTAACTTTAAATGGAACTACTGTGAATAAAGATGTATTCAAAGATAAAGTAGAAACATCAAAATATCTTGGAATTAGAATTTTTAACGAAGATTTAGTAAAAGCATTAAAAGATTCAGACAATAAACTAGAAGTTAAACTTGTTGATGGAACTATAATCTCGTATCCAACAGCAACTGATAAAAAAGAAGATGCGAAGCCTAATGAACCAAAACAAGATGCACCTACAACTAGTGTTTCATACGCTCAAAAAGATTTAGTTACTAAAGTAGAGAAAAATAGCTATGCTGATGAACTAAATATTACACTTGCTGAAGGATTTAAAGCAGAAGATGTTCTTAAAGATACTAAAGAAGTAATTATAAATGGAAAATCATTCAGTAAATCACTATTCAGTAAAAACTGGAACAACCAAATCGTTACTTTCGATGATGGTGGAGAAAGTCTTAAAGCATTTAAAGCTTGGAACTTTGATGGAGATAATACAATTGTATTTAAAGCAAATGACGGTAGCGAAAGTAAAACATATACTACTGGTAATAAAGTAGTTGAAGAAAAACCAACATCAGACAAAACTCCTGAAAAACAAGGAGAAAAAACTTATTCACTTACTGATAAATTAGAAGATGGAGAATATACTTTAGGATTTAATGCTTTATACGCTGATGGAAGACAAGGTACTTCAATGTTAGAAGGTTTCTTTGATAAAAATGTAAAATTAGTAGTTAAAGATGGGAAAATGAGTATAACAATGTTAAACACTTTATTTGCTCATGGTTTATATGATTTTGCCATCCAAAACAAAGGTAAATGGGAATCAGGTGTGAAAGAAAACTTTGGTGAGAAGAACTCAGCAGGACAATACGACAGAGCGTTATTTACACTTCCGGTTGAAGATTTAGACCAAGTACACTTAGGTGGTGTTATAGTTTCTTATGGGGGCGCTTTAGAAAGTGATAAAGGAAACTTCGACAAATATACTACTGTTAAATTGAAATTTAAACCTGAAATTAAAAAAGGCTGGAATGGATTTGAGTTAGTAGAAAAAAATAATGAAGAACGTAAAAAAAGTGATGATCTTCTTCAGAAAAAATTAATTGCCAATGGGGTAGATACTAACAAAGATGGTAAAGTAACAGAAGATGAATTAAAAAACTTCACTGGTGATATCAATATTGGATCATTAGAAATTGATGGAAAAGTTGATAAAGGTGCAATTTATAATTTAGATTTATTAAAACATATGGGGCCTGGTGTTAAATCATTCTCTTCAGACAGTAATAACTTTGGTGAATTACCAGAAGACTTATTCAAAAATGCAGTTAATATTGAGCATATTAACTTAGGAGGAAATGGTGTTACTAAACTACCAGAAAACCTATTTGCTAATAACAAAAAATTAAAAACTGTAAACTTATCTTCTAATAACTTAGGTAATATCCCAGAAAACTTATTTGTAAACAATTCTGAATTAGAATCTGTTGAATTCAGTCAATCATGGTTATCTACATTACCAGCAAATGTATTTGCTAACAATAAGAAGCTAAAAACAGTAAGTTTATCTAATAATAAATTAGTTTCTCTACCTGATGATTTATTCAAAAATAATTCAGCATTAACATTCTTATCTTTCACAGATAATGAGCTAACTAAACTACCAGCTAGTATTGCTAATTTAACTTCTTTAACACAGCTATATGCAGCTAATAACAAATTAACATCACTACCAGAGAATGGAGTTAATTTAACTAAATTAAATACTTTAGCATTAAATAACAACAATATTTCTAGTTTATCTGATGAATTATGGAAAACTTTAGCTAAAAATAAAGCAACTGTAAGACTAGTAAATAACCAAATTAGTAATATACCATTAGAATTAATTAAAGCAAATGGTAGTCTACATATCCTTGATATCGCTAATAACAATTTACCAGCAACATTACCGTATAATGATTCTGATACAAAACTATTAGGAATTTCTCCTGAAGTTACACAAGGTTATTATCCACAAAAACAAGCTATCGAATTAAATGTTGTAGCAAAAGATAATAAGATTACAATTCAACCTAAAGATGAAAAATTAACAATTCTTAATCTTCTACACTGGTATAGAGGTCGTTCTGAATTTTATGGCGGAGAAGGTATCTTACAAGGTTTAGAAAAATATAAAGAATTCCTAAGTAAACAAACAAAACCTATGGCAGAACTACTTAAGAGTGACGATTATGGACGTAACTGGTATATTGTTACTAAGGTAGAACGTATTCGTGGTAATGAAGTTAAAGAAATTAGTTCAACAAGTGTTTCTAATGAAGATGATAAAAAATTAGAAATTACTGATAACGATATGAAAGCAGGAGATAAATATAGAATTACTAAAACTTTATTCGAGAAAAACGCTACTAATATCGATGATAAATTAGTTGAACTTATAACAACAGTTGATGCTGATGTTAAGAAAGAAGAACCTAAGGTAGAAAATAAAAAAGATGAGAAACCTTCTGAACAACCTAAAGTTGAAGAGAAACCTCAAGTGACTCCTGAACAGCCTAAAGTTGAAGAAAAACCACAAACAACGCCTTCTGAACAACCTAAACCGGAGGAAAAACCTCAGGTAACTCCTGAGAAACCTAAAGCAGAGAAGCCTCAAGAGTCTCCTACTGAGCAACCAAGCACACCATCAGTAGATGATAAGAAAAATGTAACTGATACTCTTGTTGCTAAACTACCTGGAGATGAAGAAGTTAAAGTTCAATTTAAAGAAAAAGATGTAACTGGTATAAACTTTGTAGCTCAAAATTCAGATGAACAAAAAGTTGAAAAGGTTAAAGAATTAGTTAAAAATCTTGATGAGAAACTAAATGTAGTAAAAACTCTAGACTTATTCTTCACTGACGATAAAGGAAATGTAATTAATAATAATGGAGAAACTAGAGCAGTTACTGTAACCGTAGTTGCTAATGATAATGAAACATTCGAAGTATACTATGTAAATGGTGATAAATTAGATAAAGTTCAAAGTACTTACAGTGATGGAAAACTAACATTCTATACAGATCACTTTAGCACATATACTATTGTTTCAAGAGCTAAAGAAGCTAAGAACGATAATCCTTCTAACAGATTAAATAATGATACTATTAACACATCTGATACAGAAAATAAAGGTGAAAAAGAACAAAATTCACTTCCACAAAGATTTAACAATATACTTCCTAAAACTGGTCTAACTGAGAATAGTGCAGGAGCAGCATTATTAGGATTACTAGGAGTAGTTCTAGCTGCATTAGGATTTAGAAGAAAAAGATAAGTAGCTTAGTTTACTATTATAAAAAACAAAAAACGATAGATTTAAATTTTATAATCTATCGTTTTTTTTATATTAAATTATAAGATATAGAATATCATGAATAATATATCCAGAAAAAAGTATTAAGATAACATTCATATATATTCTTAATTTTTCTCTAAAGATAACCGAGATAATATTAATAATAATTACTCCAATAATCGCTCCTAGAGTGTTATCAATTAAATCTGTTACATCTGGAAAACCAATAGTTAGTACATATTGTATTGATTCATATGTTAAACTCAACATAAATCCTAATATTATTGCTCTAAAACCTGAAGATTTAGGATATAACATCTTTATGTAGAAACTAAATGGTATGAAGAAAAGTATATTTAATAGTACCTCCACAAAATCAAAATAATTATATGGTATTAGATTAACTGTTCTCCATGTTATTCCTGGATGAAGTAGAACTCGTGGATGATTTATCCAAGAAAGATTACTACTTTTTAATAAATTCCAATCCATTTTGGCCACGATTACCCAAGAAAGTATGAATAAATACACAAAAAATAGTATAAAGGTTAATTTTCTGCTGTTAAGAAAAGATTTCAAATTATTCTCCTTTCATTGTTGATAATAGATTATATATTAGCAAAGTTTATTAAAATTAACTTAAATTATAATTTAATAATTAGCTGAACTTGATCAGCAATTATTCCCGCTTCACTTTTTAAATTAAGAGTAAAATTTTTATAGTCAAAAACATTATTTTTATCAAACATCATTTCGTAATAAGAAGGGAAGAATACCAAGCCAAGATTTGATTCAACTTGCATATCATATTTATTCGACTTAATATTTACATCATTCTTACTCACTATTAATATTCTATACTTATCGTATACTTGACAGTGACAACTACTTGTATTTTCACTATAAGGACTATTTCCATCTGCATAATCAATTATAATATCATATGTATTTTTATTAAATTTATTAATTTGTTTTAAAATATATTCATGGGGATTATTTTTGTTAATTCCAACATTTACCTTATCAAAATTTTTACCCATATTAGGAATTACTAGGCAAAAGAACGTAGCTAAAATCATAGGGAAAAAAGTATTCCAAAATAAATTTAGTTTATCTCTTTTCAAATGTAGCAAATTTACTTTTAAAGCAGATAAAATTCCCATTATTCTCTAAGCTCCTTTCCTGTCATTTCTAAGAAAATATCTTCCAGTTTAGGTTTCTTTGAAAAAATTTCTTCATAAACTACATTGTTTTCATCAAGTAGGTAGATTAATTTTTTAATATTTCCTGTATCAGTTGAATAGTTAAAAGTTACTTGATTTTCCTTTGTTTCAACAGCAATTACTTCATCTTGTTTTTCCAAAATAGAAATAATTTCGGGCTTTATAAAACCTACAACTGTAATCTTTTCTTTTACACTTACTCCATTAATCAAAGTTTGCATATCTCCGGTTAAGATATTTTTTCCATTATCCATAATAGAAATTTTATTGCAAAGATATTCAGCTTCATCTAAATAGTGAGTAGTATAAAGAATTGATGATCCATTTTCAGCTAAATTTTTAATTCCATCTAAGATAAACTTTCTGCTTTGAGCATCTACTGCAACTGTTGGCTCGTCTAAAATTACAAGTTCAGGCTTATGTGAAATACCACAAGCGATATTTAAACGTCTTTTAAGCCCACCTGATAGCTTCTTTTCCAACATTTTTTCATGACTTTGAAGTCCTGTAAATTCAATAGCTTCATTTACAAGCCTTTTTCTTTCATTTTTATTAGATATATATAGACCACAAAAATAGTCGATATTTTCTTTTACAGTTAAATTATTAAAAACAGCAAGTTCTTGAGGAACAATTCCAATTTTTTTCTTAATTTCATATTCATTAGAAATATCTTTTTTTCCAAAAACTTCAATAGTTCCACTGTCATATTTCAAAAGAGAAAGCATACACATTATTGAAGTCGTCTTTCCACAACCGTTTGGACCTATAAGTCCAAGTACATCTCCTTTTTCAAGAGATAAATTAAAATGGTCTAAAACAATTTTTTCTTTAAATTTTTTTATTAAATCTTCTATTTTTATAATCATAATTATCACCTCACCAATATTATATCAACAAATTTTTTTAAAAATTAGTGTATTATGTAATTTTATCAATATGACAAATGTAATTTTTTGAAAAATATGGTAAAATAGTTATAATAGTTTTTAAATGATTATTGTTTTATTTATTTTAAATTAGATGGAGATATTATGGTATTTTTAAAGTATTTTTTATTAAATTTTTTGTTTTTATTTTCAGAAAAAATGGGTTTTGCTAATGTTGCAATTTTTAGTTTGATTTCGTTAATTTTTGTGCTTATAGTTGAAATTAAGGAAAATATATATTATAGTTTAGCCTTGTCGGTAATTTTCTTGATAATAATTTACTATTTTCCGGAATTTAGATTTTTTAGTTTTTCATTTATTTATGCAATTTACAGCAAATCAATATACAATATCCCAATATTCTTCGTGTTTTTAATTACAAAAGAAGTTGACTTTTTAACATTGTCTTTACTAATTGTTTGTCTATCTCAATATGATAGGGAGCTATATGAAAGAAAAGTTTTTTATCATAGAGAGTTTTTAAATTTCTATAAGACAAATTATAAATTACAAAAGAACTTAAAAAGTATGTATCTTGAAGAAGAAAAAAAGAATTATGAAAGTATATTAAAAGAAAGAGAAAAAATTTCAAAAGAATTACATAATTCAATAGGACATACAATTTCAGCTTCCGTTTTAGAACTAAGGGCATTGGAATTAATATGTGATGATGAAGAGATAAAAACTTCAGTTATAAGAATTAGGGAGAATTTATCAGGTGGATTAGTTGATATAAGAAAAATAATTCATAATATGTATAAATCTGCTTTTGACTTAGAAAGCTCTATTGAAAAAATTATAAATGTTCCAAATGTAAAGTCAAAATTAATATATAGAGTTAAAACAAAGATGAATGAAAATTTAAGTTTTGACATTTTAAGCATTGTAAAAGAGGCATTTTCTAATTTTATTAAACATTCAAATGGAGATAGTTTTACTGTTAGAATAATAGAAAATGAAAATTCTTATATAATTACGATTTTTGACAATGGAAAAAATATTAATATAGAAAAAAATGACGGTCTTGGTATTTTATCGATGGAAGAAATAGCAAAAAAATATAATGGGCTATTCAATGTTATTACAGATGATGGATTTAAGATAAATATTGCAATAGATAAGGGAGAGAATAATGAAAATTTTAATGGATTTTTAAGTATGGGCAGATTGCTAAATGCAAATTTACTTGAGTCTTCTGTAAAAAACAAAATTCGGTGTTCCTAAAGTCAAGTTTCTCCCGGGGACTATCATTTCGTTCAGCTTCTGTTGCGGCAATATACACTGCCATGCATTAAAATTAATGGATGATAGCTTTTCGGCCGTGGCCGAAACTCTAAAATATGACATTTCCAAGCGCAAGGCGCATTTAGAAGGCTGAAAACGCAGGATTGCTTGAAAGAAAAAATGCCTTGACTTCTCTTTTTGAAATGTTCCTTTTCGA
>CALIWM010000122.1:0-7178 GCA_938046645.1 uncultured Gemella sp.
ATGAGAAAAGGTAGAACGACAATAGCAATTGCTCATAGATTATCTACGATTCAAGATTCTAACTGTATTTATGTATTAGATAAAGGTGAAATTATTGAATCTGGAACACATGATGAGTTAATAGCACTTAAAGGTAATTATTACAAAATGTACCAACTTCAAGCTGGTATGTTAAATAAATAGATTTTAAACTAGAAGTGAATAAAGTAGCTTCTAGTTTTTTATAGAAAAAATAAATTTATACATAGTGTTAGTTAACATAAATTTAAAGTGTTAATTATATTGTGTAATTTTTTATATTAAAAATAAATATTAATAAATAAAAGTATAAAACTTATATCAGTTTTCTTGCATTTAGTATAGAAAAAGCTTACAATTAATGTATTAATTATAAACAAAATTAATCTTAGTATCATATATGAAAGAAGGATATAAAGTTGAGAAAATATTTAGGGGAAAAATATAATAAGTTTTCGTTAAGAAAATTGACTGTTGGAGTTTGCTCGATGACGATAGGATCATTTTTCTTAGTGTCGACTGTTCAACCTGAAGATTATGTAGTGAAGGCTGCAGATAATGCAATTGTTCACTATAAATATGTAGGAGAAGACAATCTTACTGATAAAGAAAAGGAATTAATAAAAAAAGAAGTACCAAGCGTTGTAAATAGTACAGAAGAAACATATTACTTAGTATTTAAACCAACTAAAACAACACAACTAAATAAATTACCTAATACTGGTTTGAATTATGGAATAGGAAGTATGCTTCTGGGAGGTATGCTAGGTTTATTAGTGATCATTGTAGCAAAAGGTAAAAATAAATCACGTAAAATACTATCAATCCTTTTAGTAACGAGTTTAGGAGCAACTACTCTAGAGTTACCTGTTCGAGCTATGGAGGACTTACAGTTATCAGTCTACAACATGGATTACAACCTAAAAGTTGGAGATAAGTTACCAGAGATTTCTGCAATTCCTGGATATAGTTTTGTTGGATTTATTAAGAATGAAGCTGAAACTAAAAAAGTAAATGAAGAAGTTAAAGAAAATATAACTGCACAACAACATAATAGAAAACAACCAGAATTAAAAGAAAATATCGATACAAATGTATTAGATAAAAAACAAGAAAATAAAACAACACTAGCTAGTACTGATAAAAAAGAAGATAATAAAGTATTAGAAAATAATAAAAAAGAAGACAAAAAAGTAATAGAAAATACAAATAAAAAAGAGGATAAAAAAACATTAGGGGTTAATACTGTGAATCCTCAAGATGAGGTGTTATCTGGAAAACTTTCTAAACCTGAATTATTATACTCAGATAAAAGAGTAGAGACACCAATACAATATAATCAGATTACAGTAAACAATAGTCAGTTACCTGAAGGAACAACAAGAGTTAAACAACAAGGGAAAATAGGCAAAAAAACTGAAGTTATAAGGGTATTTACCGTAGAAGGGAAAGAAGTTTCTAGAGAATTAATTTCTACAAAAATAGAAGACCCAGTTTCTGAAGTAATTGAAAAAGGAACAAAAAAAGCAGCAAGTAACGTTATAAGTAAGGGTGAAAAACTTGTAAAACCTGCAGTAGAAGTTAAGCCAGAGTACACGGGAGTACAAGCGGGAGCATTGGTAGAACCAGCACAAACAGAAGAACCGAAAGAATATACAGGAGTGCAAGCCGGAGCGATAGTAAAACCTGCGAAAGCAGAAGCGCCGAAGGAGTACACAGGAGTACAGGCTGGAGCGATAGTCGAACCTGAAAAAGTGGAGCCTCAATATGGAGGAGTTACTTCTGGAGCATTGGTAGAACCAGAGAAAGTAGAAGCACCGAAGGAGTACACAGGAGTGCAAGCCGGAGCAATAGTAGAGCCAGCAAAAGTAGAAGAACCGAAAGAATATACAGGGGTACAAGCCGGAGCAATTGTTGAACCTGAGAAGGTAGAGCCACCGAAGGAATACACTGGAGTACAAGCCGGTGCAATTGTAGAGCCAGCAAAAGTAGAAGCACCGAAAGAGTATACTGGTAAAGTTGAGACTCCAAAAACTGGAAATCCAAAACCTAATGTAGAAACTGACAATACAGCAAAAATTAATAATGTTCAAAAAAATGCCAGTGCCCTACTTAGAATGAATTTTGTTAAAGGTAATCAAACATTATCTGGAACGGGGTCAGCTACATTTATAGCACCTAATGTATTGTTGACGGTAGCACACAATTTCATTAATAATTCTAGAGATAACAGTACGGGTGAATTTATAGGAGATAAGTCTAAAAATTCATATGAATGGCAAACGCCTGATGGACAAAAAGGTTCATTTACTTCAGAGGATATCCACTTTTATAATAAAAAAGATTATCCTAAAGGATTTATCTATGATTTAGCTGTTATTACCTTACCTCAATCAACTAGAAGACAACATGCGAATTTAGTAGAAAATTACTCGAAAGTAAATGTTAATGATAAGTTAAATGTTTATGGTTATCCTAGAGGAGAGTATACTCACTTAAAAGATACTACTGTTGAAATGGAACAAAAATACGCGAATAATACTTATGGTGTTCAGTACCAAGGTGGAAAAGCTGGAATGAGTGGTGGAGGTATCTTTAATTCTAAAGGCGAAGTGATTGGAATTCACCAAAATGGTGCCGAGAACCGCTCAGGTGGATTAGTATTATCTCCAACACAATTAGATTGGATCAGAAGTATTATAAAAGGTAAAGAAATTACACCTACCTATGATGCTCTAGAGCGTCATAAAGATGAGAAAAAAGACGACATTAAAGAAGAGAAGCAAGTTGATAAGAAATTAGAACTTAGAAATATTTCTAATGTAGAATTGTACACTCTAGAAAATAATAAGTACCGACATGTAACATCACTTGCGAGTGTTCCAGCTACTCCAACAGATTACTTTATGAAAGTGAAATCAGAGAACTTTAAAGATGTTATGTTACCAGTTAAGAGTATTGAGAGTGCTAGAAAAGATAATCAAGATGTTTACAAAATTGTAGGACAAGCTAATGATTTAATTCAACATGAAAACAATATTACTTTAGAAAATTATACTTACTACCTACCTAAGACAGTAAATAGTGAAAATGGAGTTTATACATCATTTAAAAATCTAGTAGATGCTATGAATATTAATCCACATGGTACGTTCCGTCTAGGGGCGACTATGGATGCTCGTGAAGTAGAACTTTCAGATGGTCAAGAAAGCTATATTAATAAAGAGTTTAGTGGTAAATTAATCGGTGAAAACAAAGGTAAGTATTATGCTATATATAACTTGAAAAAACCATTGTTTAAGGCTTTAAGTCATGCTACTATTCAAGATCTTTCAATAAAAGAAGCAAATGTTTCTTCGAAAGAAGATGCTGCTACAATAGCGAAAGTGGCAAAAAATGAAACAACAATTACTAATGTTCATTCATCTGGTGTAATTGCTGGTGAACATAGCATAGGTGGTTTAGTTTCACAAGTAACTGACTCTACAATATCTAATAGTAGTTTTACTGGAAGAATAACTAATACTTATTATACAACGGCTACTTATCAAATAGGTGGTTTAGTAGGAAAACTTTCAGGTGCTGGTGCTCTAATAGATAGATCAATTTCATCTATCGATATGGCTACGAATGCTAATACAGGAGATCAGGTTGTTGGTGGTGTAGCAGGGGTTGTTGATAAAAAAGCAACAATCAGAAATAGTTATGTTGAAGGAAATCTTAATAATGTTAAGCCTTTTGGTAAAGTTGGTGGAGTTGTAGGTAATCTTTGGGATAGGGAAACTTCAGAGGTAAGTAACTCGGGTAACCTTACAAATGTCTTAAGCGATGTTAATGTTACAAACGGTAATGCTATTGCTGGTTATGATTTTAATGGTATAAAAGCAACTAACACCTATAGTAATAAAAATAATAAGGTGGTAAAAGTAGTTCAAGTAGATGACGAAGTACTTAGTAAAGATTCAGAAGAACAAAGAGGAATGGTATTAGAAAATAATAAAGTTCTTGAGAAGAAAATTGAACTTGTTCCTAAGAAAAATACTAAGATAGAAGACTTTAACTTCTCTTCTAAATATGAAACAGATTATAAAAACTTAAAAGATGCTGATGTTTCTAGATTAAGAGTATATAAAAATATTGAAAAATTACTACCATTCTATAATAGAGAAACAATTGTTAAATATGGTAATTTAGTAGATACTAATAATGATTTATTTACTAAGGAGCTTGTATCTGTAGTTCCAATGAAGGATAAAGAAGTAATCACAGATATTAATAAAAATAAAGGTAGCATTAATAAATTGTTACTTCATTATTCAGACAATACTTCTCAAACATTGGATGTGAAATATCGACAAGATTTCTCTAAAGTAGCAGAATATGAAATAACTAATACAAAACTAATGTATACACCGAATACATTACTACATGATTATAATAATATTGTAAATTCTGTTTTAGATGATTTGAAATCTGTTCAATATAATTCAGATGCCGTTAGAAAAGTATTAGATATTTCAAGTGATATAAAATTAACAGAATTATATCTAGATGAACAATTTACAAAAACAAAAGAAAACATTAAAAACAGTTTATCAAAACTTCTTTCTGCTGATGCGGCAATAGCTGAAAATAATAATTCAATTATAGATAATTATGTAATAGAAAAAATTAAGAATAATAAAGAGGCGTTACTTTTAGGGTTAACATATCTAGAACGTTGGTATAATTTTAAATACGATAATGTAAGTGCAAAAGATTTAGTATTGTATCATTTAGACTTCTTTGGTAAATCTAATAGTTCTGCATTAGATAATGTTATTGAGTTAGGTAAATCTGGATTTAACAATTTATTAGCAAAAAATAATGTAATTACATATAATGTATTATTATCTAAAAATTATGGAACTGAAAGTTTATTTAAAGCATTAGAAGGTTATAGAAAAGTATTCCTACCAAATGTTTCTAATAACGACTGGTTTAAAAAACAATCTAAAGCATATATTGTCGAAGAAAAATCTACAATTCCTGAAGTAAGTGAAAAACAATCAAAAGCAGGTACTCCGTATTCTATAGGTGTTTATGATAGATTAACTAGTCCTTCATGGAAATATCAAAGTATGGTCTTACCGTTATTAACTTTACCAGAAGAAAAAATGATATTTATGATTGCGAACATTTCAACTATTGGATTCGGTGCTTATGATAGATATAGAAGTCCTGAATATCCTAAGGGAGAAAAATTAAATAAATTTGTTGAAGAGAATGCGAAAGAAGCGGCTAAACGCTTTAGAGATCACTATGATTATTGGTATAAAATTCTAGATAAAGAAAATAAAGAAAAATTATACAGAAGTGTTCTAGTCTATGATGCGTTCAGATTTGGTAATGATAAAAATAAAGAGACGCAAGAAGCGAATTTTGAAACTAATCATCCAGCTATTAAAAACTTCTTCGGGCCTGCTGGAAATAATGGTGTTCACAATAAACATGGTGCATATGCAACAGGAGATGCATTCTACTATATGGCTTATCGTATGCTAGATAAAAATGGTGCGGTAACATATACTCATGAAATGACACATAACTCTGATAGAGAGATTTATCTTGGAGGATATGGAAGAAGAAGTGGATTAGGACCTGAGTTTTATGCAAAAGGATTACTACAAGCTCCTGACCATTCATATGACCCAACAATAACAATTAACTCTGTCTTGAAATATGATAAATCAGAAGAATCAACAAGACTGCAAGTAGAAGATCCAACTCAAAGATTCACTAATGCAGAAGATTTACATAATTATATGCATAATATGTTTGATTTGATCTATACACTTGAAATATTAGAAGGTCGTGCTGTAGCTAAATTAGATTATAATGGGAAAAATGATCTATTAAGAAAAATTGAGAATAAATATAAGAAAGATCCAGATGGAAATTCTGTTTATGCAACAAATGCAGTTCGTAGATTAACTTCTGATGAAATTAATAAACTAAATTCATTTGATAGTCTAATCGAAAATGATGTTATTACAAGAAGGGGATATATAGACCAAGGTGAGTATGAAAGAAATGGATACCACACAATTAATCTATTCTCACCAATCTATTCTGCTTTAAGTAGTAAAGAAGGAACTCCAGGTGACTTAATGGGACGCCGTATGGCATTTGAACTATTAGCCGCTAAAGGGTATAAAGAAGGTATGGTTCCGTATATTTCAAATCAATATGAAAAAGAAGCGAAAGATAGAGGACGTAAGATTAAATCATATGGTAAAGAAATGGGCTTAGTTACTGATGACTTAGTACTTGAAAAAGTATTTAATAATAAATATACATCTTGGGTTGATTTTAAAAAAGATATGTATAAAGAAAGAGTACAACAATTCAGTAAACTAAATAGAGTTAACTTCTTCAATCCTAATGATCCATGGGGACGACAAAGAAATGTAACTGTTACGAATATAAGTGTGCTAGAGAGAATGATTGAAGAAGCGGTTCGCGGTGATGCTGAAGATGACGTAGCAAAACTATATCCAGATACTAATAGTAGAGTTCTTAAACTTAAGAAAGCGATATTTAAGGCTTATCTAGATCAAACTAAAGATTTTAGAACATCTATATTTGGTGGAAAATAATATAATTTACAATATATACATAAATAAGGATATGATGATTAATTTCACATATCCTTATTTTACTTTGAAGAATTGATGAAAATGAAGAGTATAACTTATCCGAGTTATTTTGAACTATGTTATAATTAAGTAATAGATATCAAAGGAGAATTTGAGATGATAAAAATTGAAGTATGTGCTAACAGTGTACAGGATTGTATAGTGGCACAAAATGAGGATGCAGATAGAATAGAATTGATCAGTGCTAGTTATCTAGGTGGATTAACACCAACATTGACAGTTTTAGATATGGCAATTGAAAGTGGAGTTGAGATACCTATAATGGCCATGGTAAGACCTAGGGGAGGTGGTTTTTGCTATTCAGAAATAGAAAAAGAACAAATGTTTAGAGAAGCTAGAGAACTGCTAGAACATGGTGCAAAAGGAATTGTATTTGGATTCCTTACTGAAGATAGAAAGATAGATTGGGAAGAGACTGAGAAAATGATAAACCTATGTAAAAGTTTTGAAGTAGAAAGTGTC
>CALIWM010000123.1:0-5278 GCA_938046645.1 uncultured Gemella sp.
TGCTACTACGGTTGGGGTAAAGACAAAGGAGAATTATGCAACTAAAGACAATTTACCATCTCATCCTAAAAAATGGGATTAGAAATTATAAGTTTAAGAACAGTCAATTAAGACCTAAAAATTCTCCTGAAGAAGAGAATAAAGGTTCTATCTTTGGCTACCGTTCTAAAAATGATATGGTTCATGCTACTGGAGTTGTTTTAACCTCAATAGAAGCCATTCTAGAGAATCAGGATAGATTTACTCATTGGACACCAAATGTTTATCGATATGGAGCTTATAGCGACAAAAAACGACGAATCACACGAGGACACAATGAAGAGAATCTTAGACAAATTAACACTTTTTACATTGATTTTGATATTACTTCATCAGCTGAAGAAATGTCCTCTGGGGATATCCTGAATGTGGCAATGGATTTAGGATTTATGCCAACGCTCATTTTAAAATCTGACAAAGGTTATCAAGCTTACTTTGCATTGAAAGAGCCAGCTTACGTGACAGCTCATTCAAATTTCAAAGTCATCAAAGTTGCGAAAGAGATCTCTCAGAACTTGAGAAATCATTTTAGCCAAACCCTTCCAGTTGACTTAACCTGCAATCACTTTGGAATTGCTAGAATTCCTCGCACAGACAACGTAGAATTCTTTTTTGAAGAATACACCTACTCATTTGAAGAATGGCTTCAATGGTCTATGAAACAGTCAGAATTTAGCTTTTCAAAACGGAAAGCAAATCTAACCGTTATCACAGGAACGGAAGGTAAAAAACAAATTGATGAACCCTGGTATAAAATGCTGATGAATGAATCAAATATCAAAGGAGCTAAAGCCTTGATGGGAAGAAACAATGTTTTATTCACTTTAGCTCTTGCAAACTATTCATCGGGTGTCTCTCAAGGCGATTGTGAGACGGTTTTGGAACAATTCAATGCAGGATTAGATGAACCGCTCTCTCAAGACGAATGTCTGAAGGTTGTTAAAAGTGCTTATTCTGGAAAATACGAAGCTGCTAGTAGGGATTTTGTTCTCTTGCTTTGTAAAGCTTGGGTGGATAAAAAACTAACAGTTAGTGACCTTTTTATTCGTCAAGGTTGGAAGAAGTTCAAGAAACCTCGACAAGCAAGAAAAAATAGTCATCTGCATGAATGGAAAAGTGATGTCATGAACTATTTAGAAAGTCTGTCACAAGATACTGATCCATTCCTTCAGACGACAAAGAAAGCGATACGAGAGGAACTATCAATTCCAGAAAGAAGTTTAGATAAGGTATTGAAAGTTTTGAAGAAAGAGCAAAAAATCTTTTTAAAAGTAAAATCTGGTCGAGGTGGAGGTATTCGAATTGCTTCTATCAAATCTGTTCTTCTATCTGTTATTCAGGTTAAAAGAGAGCGTCAGGAAGCTTATTTTGCCAACATAGCCACTTTCTTTGAAGAAAGACTAGGATTTATTCAACAGGTACTTCAAAGAGCTGAAATGGCTTTTAAACAGGTTCAAGAAGTTTCTTTATTTGAGGTTGACGTAGGCTAGATCGAAAACCCGCAAACTCCCATTACATTATATCTAAGATACCGTGAGGAATTTGTGAGCAGAAAAATAGATGTAAAAAAATAATAATCTATTAGTAGGAGAATATTTCTATGCTAGAAAAACTAAGAAAAAAGATAGAACAAAATCTTTATCAGCTTATAAACATAAATAAGAGCTTAGGAGAACTTTGTAAAAGCCAATATGAATTATTGCTACATACTAGTTCTACTGAAGAGGATTTTGTAGCTTTAAATAATGATCTAAGATTCATTATTGAATTATATGAAAAGGAAGGTTGAGAGTGATTATGAAATCAATTCTAAGGTATCCAGGAAGCAAATGGAACCTAGCACACAAGATTATTGAATTGTTTCCAGCTCATAAGAGCTATTTAGAACCATTCTTTGGAAGTGGAGCAGTTTTATTTAATAAACCTTCAAGTTCAATTGAAACGGTCAATGATTTGAATGAAGATGTCGTCAATTTGTTTCAAGTGATTCAGAGTTGTCCGGAAGAGCTGGCCGAAAAAGTATTTTTAATTCCTTATAGTCGAGCTGTTTATGATAGAGCTTGGGAATTTCGTCCAAAAGATGAAATAGAAAAAGCTCTTAGTTTCCTCATTCGTTCCATGATGTCACATGGTTTTAGAAATACAGAGAAATCAGGATGGAAGCGAGATGTTAATGGTCGTGAACGATCTTATGCAGTTAAGCATTGGAATGAACTACCTGGGATTATTCAAGAGGCGACCTTGCGCTTAAAAGAAGTTCAAATTGAAAAGCGGCCGGCATTAGATTTAATTCAAGAATTTAGTCGAAAAGATGTTTGTATGTATGTTGATCCACCATACGTATTAAGCACCAGAGCTAGAAAACAATATACTGTTGAGATGGAAGATAAAGATCATATAGAACTTTTAGGAGAATTGAACCAGTCTAAGGCAAAAATATTACTTAGCGGTTATGATAGCGAACTTTATAATAAACGGTTATCTAATTGGGAAAGAATAGAGTTTGCATCGCTGGCAGAGGGTGGTCTGAAACGAGTAGAGGTTCTTTGGATGAATTTTCAGCCTAATAAGCAGCTAGAACTATTTTAGGAGGTTATACATGACGATTAAGCGTAAACATATATCAAAAACAATGAGGTTACAGGTGTTACAAAAATACAATCATCATTGTGCATATTGTGGATGTGAGATAAGTTTTAAATCTATGAGAGTGGATCACTTTTTGCCACTTCAAAAAGGTGGTCTAGATGAAGTAGGAAACTATATGCCAGCTTGCCATCAGTGTAACCATTATAAATCTGTATTTACGATTGAACAGTTTAGAAACAATTTAAAATCCGTTCACGAGAGATTACTTCTCCCGTTCTTACCGAGATTATGTGAAAAATATGGAATTATTGCAATCAAACCATTTGATGGAAAATTTTATTTTGAAAAATTAGAGGAGAAAACAAAATGAAATTAAAAATAAATAGAGATTTATTTGCATCAGCTTTTGTGAAAAGTACAATTCTTTTCATTGTGCTTGGTATCATTAGTTATTGTCTAATAGACATTTTTGCTGCTAATAAAATTCAGAATAACAATACTTATCGGATTGTTCGGCTGACAAGCCAAACTCAAGGCATTGGAACTAAAAGTGAAAAAACGATTTATACAATTACTCTGAGTCAGTATGATAAAAATAAAGATGTATTTACTATTCCTATCAATTTGGAAACCTATACCAAACTTTGTTGGTATTCTTCTCCTTTAAAAGGCAATTTCTTATCAAGCACTTATGTTACTTATACCTCTAAAGCTGGTTTCGGTACAGTAGATGATAAAATTCACTTTATTTCTACAGCTCCGGAATTGAGAAAAAAATACGCACATTCCTACTGTTCTCTAATTATGATAAGCTATTTCCTTACTATCACTTTAATCTATATTGTAGAGAGTATTGATAAGGCTAGACTTGCTGAAGACAGTGAATTGGTAAAAATATACAAGGAGGAAAACAAATGAAATATATCATCTTTAGCTTTTTATTAGGGGACTATGTTCGTGATAGTGAAGAGAAGATTTTGGTTTTTGAAAGTCAAGGATTGGCTTGTCAGTATATTCAGAAGCACTACCACAAAGAAGAGCCTATTTCGACAACTAAGAAGTTTACTTGTTTGCCAAATTATTATGATGCACCGTTTCGGTTTCATAAAGTCAGCTAGAAAGAAGGAGTAGAAATGACTGAAAAGAAATATAAAATTCTTCGTGGTTACTATTTAACAGGTGTAGGTCAAGAAGAAGATGCTAATTATTTTAAAATGGATGACCAACATTCTGATTATGAATTTATTGCTGAAGGAGATATTTGTTTGACCTTCTATCAAAACCAAGACGTCATTACAAGTATTCCTGCTTTAATTCGAGTAGATCATATTATTAAATCAGACAATGTTGTATCTAGTCTGTTGAAAGCTGAAAAGAATGACCATCTCCCAATGCTTCCAATTGTTCAGATTTTTGATTCTTTTAATCCAAAGCTCCAAAAGAAAATGCAAAATACTTTTCAAGTATTAAACAGCCAAATAAAAGAATTGGCTCAATTTAAAATGATTCAAGGCAATTTATTTGATTTTCTTGAAGAAGAAGGAGGGGATTATGGTGAAAGATAAACTAATGTTTATGATCGGAATATTTGGATTGGTTTTATTGTTTGGTATGGCTATTTATAGCAGTTTCCAGTTTGATGCCCCTTATGACAGTCATTTAACTCAAAAGCAATACAACGATGTAGTACTTGAGCAAAATGTTCAGCTTGTCTTTTATAAAAAGACTTGTCCTTATTGTCGAGCTGCTAAAAATACAGTGATTAAAGCTGCTAGTAAGAGTGATTATCCAACGTTTTATATCAATATTCAAACGAAAGAGGGACAAAAATTAGTGCATCAATATGACGTAAAAAAAGCTTCTACCGTAGTCTCTATTCGTAAAGGAGTTATCAAGTCTTACTTGTATGCTAAAAAGAACAACAAGGGAGATTTCACAGCTAATAAACAAGCAATAAAGGAGGCATTCCGTGAGTAATTTATTTAATTTTATCGGGCATATTATCACAATGTCTGCTCTGCTGACAGCTTGGTTCTTTCCACTTTTTTATGTGACAATTGTTCGGAACTTTGAACAAGAAAAACGAATCTACAGAGCTTCTTTAGTGTTGATGATGCTTTTAAAAATCATTTATCCAGATAGTAAAATTCATCTTCGTCAGTGGAGGCAAGAAAAATGATAGATACAATAAAACAATTGATTAAACAACTTCAAGAAAGTGCAGTTATTCAGTTCTTTTACAGGATAAAAGAATGGTGTCAAGAAAATGTTGTGAAGCGAAAATTGATTACTTTTTCATTTCTGTTAGCTGTCTGGATTAGTCTGTTATTAGGCGCTATCTTTTCCCCGCAGCGTCAAACCTTTACAACAGACCAACTTGCGACTAAGCGAGTATTTGAAAACGGAACAGGAGAAATTAGTCTAGTTAAACAAATCTATTCTCCCAAAACAGGAGTGATTGTTCTTCAGTTTGAAACAACGGATTCTACTTCATCTATTGCACGTGGAATAGATAGTAAAAGGTTAAATTGGAAACTATATGCGCAACATCAGTCTTCCGATACAAGTATGGAAGTAATTCCAATTACTGATAAAAAAATATCCGTCATTATCAAAAATGTTCCGAAAGGTTTTGGAGCTTTTGCGATTG
>CALIWM010000124.1:0-1553 GCA_938046645.1 uncultured Gemella sp.
CCGACTTATTACTAGAGAACAAAAATTAATTATCACAACAATTCTTATAACTTCCATATAAACATAAAAAATTCATTCATCTTAATTCTATTAAAGATAAAATGAATTAACTTTATACACAGATTTTCTATATATTTTTTAGTAATAAAAAATATATTACACATAACTAAATTATACTAAAAATACCAACTAAAAACAAATGGTTATTTTCTTAACAACTATTTATTTTTCTATACTGCTGATGTAAATGAATATAAAAAAATTATAATTATTATTTATAAAATGCTTCTACTTTAGCTAATACATCAGCTACTTGAGTATCAACTTTTTCTAAAGTTTGTCTTTCTTTTACTTCTACGATTCCTTCACCAGCTTTTTTACCAACAACTACTTGTAATGGAATACCGATAAGGTCAGCATCGTTAAATTTAACACCAGCACGTTCTGCTCTATCATCGTAAAGAACTTCATATCCTGCTGCTGTTAATTGAGCATATAATTCATCGCTAAGTTTAACTTGATCTTCTTTCTTAACATCAACACATACTAGGTGCACTTGGTATGGTGCCACTTCTTTAGGCCAAATAATACCTTTTTCATCATTATGTTGTTCGATAATCGCTGAGATACAACGAGTTACCCCAATACCATAACATCCCATGTAGAAGTGATTTGCACGACCATTAGCATCTAGGTACGTAACATCCATAGCTTCTGAATATCCTTTACCAAGTTCGAATACTTGTCCAACCTCGATACCTTTTGCAAATTTAACTGGTCCTGATAAGTCTTCTGCTAAATCACCTTCTTCAATCATACGAAGATCATAGTGAGCATCGATTTCATAATCACCTGGATTTACATTTATGTAGTGGAATCCTTTTTTGTTGGCTCCACAACTGTGGTTATACATGTATTTAATTGCATTATCACCGATTACTTTACAGTTTTTGATTTCAAATGGTCCCATATAACCTGGTACTCCACCCATTATTTCCTCAATTTCTTGTTCTGTTGCCATTTCAACTTCAGAAGTTCCAGTAGCTTTCATGAATTTAATATCATTAAGTTGATCATTACCACGCATAAGAACTAGATAGAATTCTCCATCAGCTTTTAAAGCTAATGCTTTCATCGCACGGTTAACTTCTACACCACAAAATGCAGCAATATCATCAATAGTTTGTTGATTTGGAGTTTCTAATAAACTACGCTCTTTTTTCTCAAAACCAGTAGGCATAGTGTAGTTTTGTTCAACTACTGCCGCAGTTTCAATATTTGCTGCATAATCACTCTCTTCAGTATACGCAATAGTATCTTCCCCAACTTCTGCTAATGCTTGGAATTCGTGAGTATAGCTTCCACCAATATTACCAGAATCAGCTTGTACTGCACGATACTTAAGTTCAAATCTATCAAAGATATTACTATATGCTTGATAATAATCTTTATAAGTTTCTCTTAAAGATTCTGGGGTATCATGGAAAGAATAACCATCTTTCATGATGAACTCACGGGTACGAAGAAGTCCATTACGAGGACGTTTTTCATCA
>CALIWM010000125.1:0-1553 GCA_938046645.1 uncultured Gemella sp.
GTGTTATGCAGTTAGTTAACAGACCTGAAGATAATATATTTAATGGAGATATTGGATATATAGAACAAATTTATAAAGAAGGAAATAAAGTTAAAATAGTAATAGATTACGATGGTAATTATGTAACCTATGAAAAATCAGAACTAAATCAAATTACACTCTCTTATGCTTGTTCAATTCATAAAGCACAGGGTTCCGAATTTGAAAATGTTATAATTCCGTTTATTGATAATTATAATTTTATGTTAAACAAAAATCTAACATATACAGCAATAACACGAGCTAAGAAGAAATTAATATTATGTGGTGATTCAAAGGTATTTTATAAATCTATTGAACCAACTAATGTCGTAACTAGGCAAACTTCACTAGAGTGGTTCTTCACTACTGATAGAGAAGCGGAAATACAAAATATTGAATTGGATGAAGAAATTAAAGAATATATATTAGATTTTCAAAATATTAACTCCATCGATCCAATGATTGGTATGGATAATATAAAACCAACTGATTTTATTTAAATACAAATAACAAAACCTAGATGTAGCTAAAACTACTTCTAGGTTTTCTTATTTTACATTACTGCAAGATCACGTGCAATCTTATCTATATCATTAATATTTAAGAAAGCAGCATCTATTGCAGTACCTTTCTTACTTTCTACTGAAGTATTCACAGCTGTAACAACATTTTTAGTTAAAGACTCTAAACGTTGGACTTTTTGCTTAACCTCATCTAACTTTTCATATTCAATAGTATCATTAGATAATGATTTTATAGTTAACATTGAAGCATTTACCTTTTCTGTTACTTCTTTGAATTTATCTACTTTATCTCCTAAAGAACGACCTTTATCAAGATCAGTTTGAATAGTTCCTGCTAATTCATCGAAACTAATTAACTCTTTAGAAAATGCATTTAGTTTATTTTTCATAAAATCTTTTGAATATTTCTTATTAGAAATTTCAAAACTCTTATTAGCACTATCTTTAACACTAAATGTAGCAGTGTTATTATTTTTAGTAACAATTACAATATTGAAGTCTTTGTTATTAAACTCATTTGAATTAATACCATCAATACTAACTGTTTTTCCATTAAAACTATTTAGTTTCAATGATTTTAGAAGTGTCTCGAAACCTTCTTTAGTTATTACTTCTTCATTAGTAGTAATAACTAATTTATTATCTTTTTTATTAAATTCCGTTTTTTCTAGCTGGTTTATTGAAACAGAATTTGTAAGATTTTGTAATTGTTCAGTAGAAATATCTCCTTTAGAACTACAACCTTGCAATATTAGCAAGGTTGTTAGTAATATAATCAGCTTTTTCATTACTTATTAGAATAATTCTGGTGCTGAGATAATGTTTAAGTTTTCGTCAATTTCAAATACTAATGGAGTACCAGTTGGTAAGTTAAGATCTAAGATTTGTTCATCTGAGATGTTTAATAAGTATTTGATTAACGCTCTTAAACTGTTACCGTGAGCAGAGATAAGCACGTTTTTACCAGCTTTAATTTGTTTAGAAATATCACTTTCCCAGTATGGTAAT
>CALIWM010000126.1:0-4511 GCA_938046645.1 uncultured Gemella sp.
TAGTTTTGTTGAGAAATTTTTTATAGTACTAAGTTGTAGTTTATGATAATATTTAGAGTAAAGAGTATTAATGATTAAATAAATATTAATATAGATATAGATTGTATTATAAATTTATTTATGATATAATTATTTAATTAATAGTTTTATAGATGATGTTACTAATAGGAAACAATACTGAGGGTTATTGTTTGATGAATAAGATAGGATACCATGGAACTTGTTCTAAGTATCGTAATAGTATAGATACTTATGGATTGGATCCGGATAAGGTGAATTATAGATCTGATCATTGGTTAGGGCAAGGTGTATATTTTTTTGATGATTATACAAAAGCTTTATGGTGGGCTAACATTATTTCTTCTCATAATGGTAACTGTGGAGGTTTAATTTATGAGACAAAAATTGAGGCTCCAGATGATGAAGTTTTAAATTTGGATGATTATCGTCATTATGATAAATTTTTAACAAGCATTATAGAGAATATTAGTGCAATTGAAGAAGGTTGTTCTGGGCAGATACCGATATTTGAAGATTCTACTTTTCGAGCAGTTTTTTTTGATTACTATAAGAAGACTAATGGTATATCAGTAATTATTGCTACATTTAAAAAGGAATTTGCTACATATACCGAAAAAAGAAGTCCTTCAGAACGAAAATTACAAAAAAAGATTATGAATTTTATAGATCTTGGGTACTGTGAACGGCAAGTATGTGTGTCTAAAAAAGAATGTATAAAGTCTTTTGAAGTAATATATGATGAATCTAATCAAGCTGATGAAGATGATGAGGTGGTATAATGTTTAATAAAGATTTGTTTCTTGCTTTATGTAAGAAATATAACGTTGAATTAAGTAGTTTTATAAAAAAGCCAATGATTAAAGTGGGAGATGAATTTCATGAGATAACGGAAGATGATGTAAAACATATTTTTGGATTATGCCAAGTCTATTTTGATTATTACGATGATAGTATGACTACTAAAGTAGAAAATTCTGTATTTTATCTATATGAAGATTATGGAATTGCGTGCTAGGAGTAATATATGGAGATAAAATCTAAATATACAAGTCCTCTTGTATTAGAAAAAATAGAAATTATAGAAGGTATTTTTCGAAAAAAAAATAAAAATCTTGATAATATATCACTAGGTGTTCAAGTAAATCGTGAGATAAATGAGCTTGAAGAGAATCTTTTTGAAGTACTCCTTAATATTATTATTTCTGATGAAGAAGAGATAGTATTTGTTGATATCACAGGTAGAGCTATTTTTTCAACTGAACAGAAAAAGAGTGATATGTTAGAAAAAAATACATTAGCAATTATGTTTCCTTATCTCAGAAGTTATATTTCTATTATTACAACGCAGCCTGGAATGAATCCTATTGTATTGCCTGCAATGAATATTATAGCTTTAGTTAATGACCAAAAGAAATAATAAAGAAGCACTCATATTAATATGCTATGTACCCCCTTTACTGGACAACCAGTAAAGGGGGTATTTTTGTGAGATATAGTTATGAATTTAAAAGGAAAGCAATTGAATTATTCTATCAAGGTAAATGGCCTAAGAAACCTAACGGGGTCACGACAGATATATTTCATAGACTAATAAGGGACTGGGTTAAACTAGAGCAACTTCACGGTCCGGACATTAATAAATGTCAAGGGATTAATAAGTATTGGTCTCCAAAAGAAAAATATGAGTTAGTATGCTGAATTCTTTCTGGGCAAGGTTTACGATCAGTAGCCATTGTAGTTGGCATTAATTCTGGACAACTGTATCAATGGGTTCGTAAACACAAAACTTTGGGATACAATGGTCTTATTAATAAACCTAAAGGGCGATCATCAAAGAATTCCAATATGAAAACAACTAAGACTATCTTACCTCGAAAACTCAAAGAGCGTGAATATGAGGAGCTAATTCGCTTACGAGCTGAAAATGCTTACATTAAAGTTGAAAATGAAGTCATAAAAAAGAGATTGCCTTGAGAGAAGAAAAAGAGGCTGCACGATTCAAGGCGAAAAAGCAGCGATTATCAAAACGCTCCACCAGAAAGGCTATCAACTGAAGTATTTTCTGAAAGCTATGCCAATGTCCAAATCTACCTATTATTTTGAACTCTCTAAAGTAGATCTTGTAGATAAAAGAAATACATAATAAAAAAATGAAATTCAAAAGATTTTTACAGAACATAAAGGTCGGTATGGTGTACGCCGTGTATATCAAGAGCTTCTTAACCGAGGTTTTGTAGTTAATCATAAACGAGTACAAAGACTTATGCATATCATGGGACTTGCTAAAAAGCGTCCAAATGAGAAGTATCTCTCTTATAAGGGACAAGTAGGTAAAGTGGCAGAAAATATTATTAATAGAGATTTTAGAACAACCGCACTATTACAAAAGTGGACTACTGATGTATCTCAATTTAACTTCTCTTGGGGAAAATGTTATTTGTCGCCTATTTTAGATATGAATACGAATGAGATTGTTGCTTATGATTTAGCATTAAGGACTAACTTAGAGCAAGTTTCTCGTATGTTAAATAAAGCCTTTAAGAATTTTACTAATCTTTCGGGATTATTTTTCCACTCTGATCAAGGATGGCAATACCAACATAAGTACTTTAGAAAAACATTCGAAGAATATTGTATTATTTAGTCTATGTCTCGAAAAGAAAATTGTTATGATAATTCTGTAATGGAAACCTTTTTTGGTAGATTGAAAACGGAAATATATTATGGTTTTGAAGGAGAATATTCATCATTTAACGCTTTTGCAGTAGCGATAGAAGAATACATTAACTATTACAACAACAGAAGGATCCAGAAAAAACAAAATGGATGCCCCCTGTAATATGCAGGGAAGCATCCATGTGTTTAGGCTAGTAAATAATATGTGTCCAGGAAAATGGGTACATATCATTTGGTTTACAGGGCTTTTATTTGTCTTGTTAATATAGCTTTTAAAGCATGATTCTAAAATGTTAAATATTCCAAAACATTAGTTTTAGAATTCAACTAAATAAAAGATTTAATAATTAAAGAGATTAAGACACATATTGTTAGAATGGGAAATAGTATTTAGAATAGTTTTAGGAGATAAATTTTCTAAGATATATCATATGAAATTTTAATGAAAGGAAAGTTTTATGAATCGGGATAAGAAACAAATAATATTAAATTATATTGACAGAGTTGAAAAAGCAATAAGTGATGATAGTTTTATACTTCAACATGATTATGACCTTTTTGATTTATTGATTGAAATCTCTAATGTATTTCAATCAGAAATACCTGAAATAAAAAATAGTTTATTTATTCGGAATGGAACTGAAATTAGAGATGCTAATACAACAATTTCCCTACTTAAAATATATCTGGTTAATAATGGTGTTTCTCTTCCTTGTAATGAGAGGCAGGAAGACATATTGATTAGAAGATTTTGGACGGCTTTCAAATTATGGTTTGAAAATGAATTAATTAATATAGATTTATTAAAAGATATATATTTAGGATGGGATAACTGGAATGGTGGTCATTACTGGCTTAATTTGGATTATAACTATGAGTTTCAATTATATAGAGGCATAGATTATCCGGACTCTTTAAAACAGGATTCGCCTAGTTATGAAGAAATAAAAACTTTTATTGAGATTGCTTATAAACATTGGATTAAAAATGATGCTCAGAGTCATTATAATTTTACGGTTAAGGTAAATGAACAATTGAATATATTTAAATTACCATATAGACTGCAAAATGGTCTTTTAATTAAACAAGGATATAAAACAACTTTTGCTATAGATAGAATTTTAAATTACAGAATGTTTGAACGTAAAATCAAATTTTCTGAGCAGATGATAAGTAGTGGTGATATGATGGAGAAAAAAAGTGCATTAGACTTTTTGATAGATTCATTACAATATCTTGTTTCAACACAAGAAGGTAATAGGGGAAAACAATATAGTGCTCTGGCTAAAATGATAAATAGTGATATAAATACTAAAGTATATTCAGTTGTTAAGTATGAACTACAAGAATTGATGAAGTTATCAAATGAATATTTTGATATAAGGCATAATGACTATTTAAATGATGCTAGAGAGCATAGAGAAGCATTAAATGATTCACAGTTTATTGAGTATCTATATAATCGAGCCTATTCATTACTATATCTACTTCGATTAAAATATACTTATTGATATTAAAATTAATATTATTAAATAGATATTATAGTGCTTTATTTTTTAGGGGAAAATCTAAATTGGTAAGTAGAATTATGACTAAGATTTTATTCATCTGTCATGGCAATATTTGTCGTTCTACAATGGCAGAGTTCTATATGAAGCATATTGTTCAGCAGGCAGGCCTAAGTGATTCTATTTATATTGAGTCCGCAGCCACATCTCGGGAGGAGATAGGGAATGATACCCATTATGGGACTAAACAAAAATTAGATGAAATGGGTATTCCCTATACTCGTCGCAAGGCACGACAAGTGACGA
>CALIWM010000127.1:0-1790 GCA_938046645.1 uncultured Gemella sp.
GAAAGTAACTTAAAAGGTATTAGAATTGTAATTGAATTACGTCGTGATGTTAATAGTAATGTAATTTTAAACAATTTATACAAATTAACACCATTACAAAGTTCTTTCGGTGTTAATATGATTGCTCTTGTAAATGGAGTACCTAAGTTATTAAATCTTAAAGAAGTACTTTACTACTACTTAGAGCACCAAAAAGAAGTAGTAGTTAGAAGAACTAAATTCGATCTTAAAAAAGCACAAGCTCGTGCCCACATTTTAGAAGGTTTACGAATTGCTTTAGATAATATCGATAGAATTATTAGCTTAATTCGTGGTTCTCAAACTGCAGAAGAAGCTAAAGCTGGATTAATTGATCAATTTGGATTAACTGAAATTCAAGCACAAGCTATCTTAGATATGCGTTTGCAAAGACTTACAGGTTTAGAACGTGATAAAATTGAAGAAGAATATAGTAAACTTATGGAACTTATCGCTGACTTAGAAGATATTCTAGCTAAACCGGAACGTGTAATTCAAATCGTTAAAGATGAGTTATTAGAAGTTAAAGAAAAATTCGGAGACAAACGTCGTAGTATAATTATTGAAGGGCAAGTAGATCAAATCGAGAATGAAGATTTAATTGAAAACCTATGGAAAAAAAGAACAAATTATTATTACTTTATCTCATAACCAATATATTAAACGTCTTGCTGCAAGTACTTATAAATCTCAAGGTCGTGGTGGACGTGGAGTAAATGGTATGACTACAAATGATGAGGATAATGTGGCTTACATGCTAAGTTGTTCAACACACGATCATATCCTATTCTTTACTGATAAAGGTAAGGTTTATACTCTAAAAGGTTACGAAATTAACCAAATGAGTAGACAATCTAAAGGAATACCTATCATTAATCTATTAGAAATTGAAAAAGAAGAAAAAGTAAACTCTATTATTGCAATTTCTGATCTTCAAGAAGAAGGAACAAACTTAATTTTCTCAACTAAATACGGTATCATTAAGAAATCTAAATTAGGAGATTACGCAAGTATTCTTAAGAAAGGTAAGATCGCCCTTAAACTTGATGAAGATGATGCGTTAATCGATGTTCAAAGAATTACAGATGATCAAGATATTATGATCGTTACAGCAAATGGACAAGCAATCAGAATTAATGCTGAAAAAGTTCGTACAATGGGACGTGTAAGTCGTGGTGTTAAAGGTATTACACTTTCTCCAGATGACTATGTAGTAGGTATGGAAGTAGTTGATGAATCTAAGAAAATTTTAACAGTAACAGAAAATGGTATTGGTAAAATTTCTAAATCTACGGAATTTAATGTAATTAACCGTGGAGGAAAAGGTGTTAAAGTCGCAAAAGTTACGAAGAAAACAGGTAAGATTGTAGCGGTTAAATCAATCGCAGGAAATGAAGACTTAATGATAATGACAGACCAAGGAATTATTATTAGAATCGATGTTTCTACAATCAGTACATTAGGAAGAACAGCGACTGGAGTTAAAGTTATTAACCTAGTTGATGATCAAAAAGTAGCGACTGTAACTTTAGCAGCTAAGGAAGAAAGCTACGAAGAAGAATAGAAATAATTAGATAAAATATAAGGATAACTTTATAAGTAGTATTTTACTATTTATAGAGTTTTCTTTTTTATTATGAAAATAAAGTATTAAATAATAGTATTTCAATAACTTTTGATGTAAAAATTATAATATAATAAAGGTTTGTAAGTGGTTTAAAATAAATTATTAAACATAGTGAAATAAGAACAATAAAAAGAGATTTCTAAAA
>CALIWM010000128.1:0-2946 GCA_938046645.1 uncultured Gemella sp.
CGTTCTAGCAAGCTACGGAACTGGAGCTGTTATGGCTGTTCCTGCGCACGATGAGCGTGATTATGAATTTGCGACTAAGTTTAATTTACCAATTAAAGCTGTTATCGAAGATAATGGTGAAGTTGTTGTACCATTCTTTGGTGATGGTAAACACATCAACTCTGATTTCATTAACGGATTAAACAATGAAGAAGCTATTGCTAAAGTTATTGAATTCTTAGAAGAAAACAAAGTTGGACGTAGCAAAGTTACATATAAACTACGTGACTGGTTATTCTCAAGACAACGTTACTGGGGAGAACCAATTCCAATTATCCACTGGGAAGATGGTACTATGACTACAGTGCCTGATAGTGAACTTCCACTATTACTTCCAGAAACTGATAACATTAAACCTTCAGGAACAGGAGAATCTCCACTTGCTAATATAGAAGAGTGGTTAAATGTAGTAGACCCTGAGACTGGTAAAAAAGGTAAACGCGAAACTAACACAATGCCACAATGGGCTGGTTCTTGTTGGTACTACCTACGTTACATTGATCCACACAACGATGAAATGTTCGCAGATCCAGAAAAATTAAAATATTGGTTACCTGTAGACGTTTATATCGGTGGAGCAGAACACGCAGTACTTCACTTACTATATGCTCGTTTCTGGCACAAAGTACTTTACGATTTAGGTCTAGTTCCGACTCGCGAACCATTCCAAAAACTATTTAACCAAGGTATGATTCTTGCTGAAGGTAAAGATGGTCGTCCAGAAAAAATGTCTAAATCTAAAGGTAATGTAGTAAACCCTGACGATATTATCGTATCTCACGGTGCTGATACATTACGTGTTTATGAAATGTTCATGGGGCCATTAGATGCTTCTATCGCATGGAGTGAAAATGGACTGGATGGATCTCGTCGTTTCTTAGATAGAGTATATCGTCTATTCGTAGATGAAGAAACTGGAAAAGTAAATGATAAGGTTCAAGATAAAGATAATGCAGAATTAGAAGTAAGCTATAACTTCACTGTTAAGAAAGTATCAGAAGATATCGAAATTCTTGGATTTAACACAGCTATTTCACAACTTATGGTATTTGTAAATGACTGTTACAAAGCTGAATATATCCCTCGTAAATATGCGTTAGGATTTATCCAACTTCTTGCACCATTTGCACCTCACCTTGCTGAAGAAATGTGGGAAATCTATGGTAACACTGAGTCAATCTCTTATGTACCATGGCCAACATTTGACGAAAGCAAACTTGTAAGTGATACTGTAGAAATTGTAGTTCAACTTATGGGTAAAGTTAAAGCAAAATTAGATGTTAAGAAAGACTTAACACCTGCTGAATTAGAACAAATCGTTCTAGCTAATGAAGAAGTAAAAGAATTAATCGAAGGAAAACAAGTTATGAAGGTGATTGTTGTTCCTGGAAGATTAGTTAATATCGTAGCTAAATAAGGAGAGACACATGGAAGAATTAATTTATAGTATTGTTAGCGAAATTGTTGAGCATAAAGATGAAATCAAGATAGAAAAATTCGTTAAAAATGCACGTGAACACTACATTTTAACAGTACACCCAGAAGATTGTGGGCGTATTATAGGGAAAAAAGGTACAGTGATTAACGCAATTCGTACTGTATTAAATTCAACAACATTTAGTAAGAAAGTTTACTTAGATTTAGTAGAATAATAAGATAAATGTTTAATAGGAGTCTGAAAGATAGATATTTTTCAGATTCCTATTTTTTGATAATTTAAAAATTATAGACATAGAAAATTTTGGGACAGATGATTTTCTAGAGAGTAGAGAAATGAGACATAATCGTTAATTTTGTGTATAATATTGTTAGTGTTAATTTAGGAGGTTATTATGAAAGAGATAGTTGATGGATATTTATTTAATGATGACAATATAAAAATAGCATTTACCAATAGGAATGTTGATGCGAAGAGTAGTGAAGATATGAAAAACTTCTCTAAGAAATATGGATTTAATTATGATAACATAGTTTATAATACTCAAGTTCACGGGGCGGATGTTCGTATTGTTGAATCGGGAGATGATGTTGCTGAGAATGGAAAGGAAGCGGATGGTTTAATTACTAATCTTAGAAATACGCCGTTGTTAATTTTCACAGCTGATTGTGTACCTGTTGTTTTCTATGATAAAAATCAAGGTGTTGTTGCCCTAGCCCATGCAGGATGGCGTGGAACATATGGGAATATTGCCGGGGAAATGGTAAATATCATGACAAATAGATATGGTTGTAAGATAGGGGATATTAGGACTATTATAGGGCCGTCGGTTAGTGTTGATAATTACGAAGTTTCTTATGATCTTATCGAAAAATTCGCTGTACTAGAAGTACAAGGTTATTATAAAGAAGTCGACGATAAATATTATTTAGATTTATGGAAATTGAATAAAGAATTATTGAAAAAATGTGGTATACTAGAAGATAACATTAAAATTATTGATTTCTGTACGGTAAGAGATAATGATAAATTCTTCTCATATAGGCTGGATAATGCTACTCCAAAACGTATAGGAACAATAATTCAATTAGATTAAATTCACATAGAATAGAGGAAATTATATTGGAAAAAGATATCAAATTAGTTGAGCAAGTAGCTACATTTAAAAGATTGCCAAAAAGTGATAGTAGATGGCGTGTAGCATTTTATTATATAGCGAAAGAATTCTGGGATTTAGAAGAGGTCTTTGTAATAATCGATAAAGCACTTTACGAAGAACAAGGTCTTAAAATTCCAGTTTTTAGAGAGTATAAAGAAGCGGAAGGATTCCAGATTTTTTCTAGTCACATAAAAGCGAAGGAATTCGTAGAAAAGCAAGGTGATTTATTCGTTACAGCAAGTGGTGAAAAACTTATTGGTAGAATACGTCAAGGTGCGTTTAGAGAGGTTTTCGTTCCATTTTTTGCTGA
>CALIWM010000129.1:0-4164 GCA_938046645.1 uncultured Gemella sp.
AATTATCACAATCAATTGAGTTAGCAGGTGAAGATATTACACGTACAATATCAGATGTTTTAAATGTCCCATTAAAACGTGCAGAAGAGATAAAAGTTACTCAAGGGCATGCTTTTTACGACTTAGCATCACCACAAGTAATTATTGACTTAGATAATTTAGAACCAGATGAAGAACCATATACACAAAAAGAATTAGCAGATTATATTGAAGAAATTGTAGAAGAGATTATTTTACGCTCATTCGATGTATTAAGAAAAGCTGGTATAAATAGAGTAAAAGGTAACGTTGTGTTAACAGGTGGAACAACACTTATGCCTGGTGTTCTAGACTTAGCAAAAGATATGCTAAGAAAAATGAATGTTAGAATTGGATCTCCAAAAATAATAGGAGCTAATTCTCCAGAACTTTCAGTAGTTGTTGGAACACTAACTAGTAGTTACAAAATTGAATCTTTATTTGGTTATCAAGTAACAGATGAAGTACCAACAGTTAAAAATACAAATTCAACATTTGAAAATGTTTCTGCAGTTCAAGAAATTTCAGTAAACAATTCAAAAGTTGATTCAACAGTAGTAACTGAACCTCATACAGAAGAGTTAGAGGAAGAAGAGTACTACGAAGAAGAGAAAAAAGAAAAAGAAGATAAGAACTTCTTTGATAAAATAACTAAAATTTATAATTCGTTTTTTGAATAATAATCAGGAGGAAATAAAGAATGTTTGAAGAATTTGATCAATCAGCAGTAATTAAAGTAGTAGGTGTTGGTGGCGGTGGTGGTAACGCCGTTGACCGAATGGTAGAAAGTGGAATTCAAAACGTTGAGTTTATCGCAGTTAATACAGATGCTCAAGCTTTAAAACGCTCTAAAGCAGACGTTAGAATTCAAATCGGAGAAAAATTAACAAAAGGTCTTGGAGCAGGGGCTAACCCAGAAGTTGGGCGTAAGGCTGCTGAAGAAACTAAAGATAAAATTGAAGAAGCACTAGCAGGTGCGGATATGGTATTCGTAACTTCTGGTATGGGAGGAGGAACTGGTACTGGTGCCGCTCCAATCGTAGCAGGTATTGCTAAAGAATTAGGAGCATTAACAGTAGGTGTTGTTACTCGTCCATTCAACTTTGAAGGTAAAAAACGTCAAGTACAATCTACAGCAGGAATTAACTCACTTAAAGGTGCAGTAGATACACTTATCGTTATTCCTAACGATAGATTATTAGATATCGTTGATAAATCTACTCCAATGATGCAAGCATTCGTTGAAGCAGATAACGTATTACGTCAAGGGGTACAAGGTATTTCTGACTTAATTAACGTATCTGGTACAGTTAACCTTGACTTCGCTGATGTTAAAGCTATTATGGCTGACCAAGGTTCAGCATTAATGGGTATTGGTGTAGCTTCAGGTGAAAACAGAGCTATTGAAGCAGCTAAAAAAGCTATTTCATCTCCATTACTAGAAACTTCAATCGTTGGAGCAAAAGGTGTGTTATTAAACATTACTGGTGGACCATCATTAAGTTTATTTGAAGCTCAGGCAGCTGCAAGTATCGTTCAAGAAGCTAGTGATGATGAAGTAAACATGATCTTCGGTACAGTATTTAACGAAGAGTTAGAAAAAACTGATGAAATCGTCGTTACAGTAATCGCTACTGGATTTGAAGAAGATGGAGTGAGTGTTGAAAGAGATATCTTAGCACAACGTCCAGCTCAACCAGAAGCTAGCTCATTCACAAGTGGATATGGTAAAAACGAAGTAGAACAAGAAATGTACCCACGTCCAAGAAGAAGAACAAGAAGAGAAATCTAATTAATAAAAAAGAAAAATCGGGAATTCCTCGATTTTTCTTTTTTATGTTGTAATGGATGAGAAAAGAAATTAAAAGTTACTTAAAAGTATAAGGAGTGATACTACAAAATCGATTTCTCTTTATCTGAAATCAGGATTTTTGAATCACTCCCTATTTTCTAATCAATTAGAATAAATTTTATTTTAAAATTTATTACATTTTTTAGTGTATTATAAATAAAGGATTTTTTTAGTGATGAATTACAAAATTCTATAAGATTAGTTTCATCAATATCTGCATATAAATAATATGTTATTAAACAACTATCAATTTTGGGTTCTTCATCATACCCTCTGACATTTAATAGTGTTAGAGGATTTTTTAGTACTAGATGAATTTTTCCTTCAAGTTCTTCAATATCTATATCAGAATGTTTACTTTCTTTAATTATGGTATGGGCTATACCACCAAGTATTGAAGAAGCTAAATAATTTATACTACTTCTATAATCTGAATTAATATCAAAGTTAATATCACTTGAAATAGTAATAGTATCATTATTAGTATACAATTTAAAATTATTATTCGATAAAATTCCTCTAAAACTAAGGTCATAATTATTTGATTCGTATAAATTAGTCATACAAATTCCTCAATGTATTTTTAGCCTCATTTAAACGAGCTAATTTTTTATCAATTATCTCCATTGTGCTTACTGGTCTATTTGCAAATGTAGCAAAACCACAGTCAGGGTTTAACCAAATTCTTTCTTTAGGAATATATTGCATAACTTCTTCTACACGATTTAGGATATCTTCTAATGGTTCTATATCGTCTGTTCTTGGATTCATAACACCTAATCCTAATATACAATTATTCCTTATTAAAGTACTACTGAATAAGGAAGATATTTCTCCAGCACGAGGAGTAGAAAACTCTAATGTAAGTATATTAGGAAGAGTTTCTTCGAATAATGGAAGTAGGGGAGTATATGGTCCAGTAAGGAGAATACTTTCATCACGACTCCAATTACCACGACATACATGAAGAGAAACTAATATTTCTTTTTCTTTGGCATAATCTATTACAGATTTAATTAATTTAGTAGCAAATTTTAATTCTTCAGTAGGATCTTTTTTCTCAGACAATGCTGCACACATAAAAGATCTTGTCTTTCCTTCAGAGAATACCACTTCGGTTAATACAGGCTCATCAAATTGAATAACATCTATGCCTATTTTTGCTAATGAATCAATTTCTTCTTTTAATACTTTAATTATGTCTTCTCCTAGAGAATCTTTGCTATTGTAATATTGTTTTGATAGGGCAGGTAACCACATGGACCTAGTTATTAAATAAGGACCTGGTAATGTTGCTTTGATCTTCTTATCGGTTAATTTTTTTAGTTCAATCATTTCATCAGTTACCAGAGGTTTATTATATTTTACTTTCCCTGTGCAAATTGCATTTTTTATACTAATTGCAGGAACGTCTAATATTTCTAGTATTTGTTCAAAACCTTGTTTGTCCTCAATATAATCAAACATATCAGCCATACTCATCATTGTAACACCGTCCAAACGTTCAGCAATAAATGAAACATAATTATCTCGATTTAGTTCACCGCTAGTGATTATATCAATATTATTATTTTCTTGAAGTTCAACTACGTATTTTGTTTCTTCGTCTAAGATTTCATTATATGTTTTTAAGTCGATATTTCCTTTATTTAATTTTCGTTTTGCGGTTAATAGTTTTTTACTACGAGGCATACTGCCAAGAAGAGAAACTAAGAAAGATGAATTAGTCATAATTATTCACCATGAAACTCTTTAAAAAAATCTAAATATTCATTGGCTTCAGTAAGTTGTTTAAATCCAGAAGTACGACCTGGGATCCATTCTTTTAAGCCTTCCATATCCATCATTTCTTTATGATCTGGATTATTGTAATCCATTTTATGTAATACTTCTATAAATTTTTCAAAACGAGCTACATCTAATTCTGGATGTCCTGAGAAGATACAGTGATCAAAGAAATCAGTTTTCGATAAGATTTTCACCTGGTTTTCATCTAGAGTTCCATCTGCAATCCAAGCATTATAGTTTAAATCTAACATCCACGTAGCAGCTACTTCATCATTTTTCAAAGCAATTGCTGAATCAAGTTCTCCACCAACATGGTCACCATGAAGCCCGACACCGATATCAAAACGTTTTTCAGTATAATCTTTTCCAAATTCTAACCCAAGTTTGTGAAGGTGGTTAATAGGAATTAATCTAGCTTGTGGAGAATCAATTGCACCAAAGCCAATTGTTTTGTTTCTTAAGTCTTGAATAGAGTTAATGTTACTATTAGTTTTTACTACTAAATA
>CALIWM010000130.1:0-2304 GCA_938046645.1 uncultured Gemella sp.
GGCTTTTACTGGCTCGCCAACTGTAAGTTTTGCATCATCTTCTTTGTCTGCTACTGTTGCTAGAGTTGCAATATCAAATGCTTCTCCTTTTTTCACAACTACGTCGCTTCCGTTATTTGTTGCCGCGATTGTAGGTGCTTCGTTCGTTGCAGTTAATGCTAGACGTTTAGCCTCTGCTGCTTCTGTTGTTCCAGGTTTAGCTCCTCCTGCTGCACTGTAACCAGATTGCGCTTGTAAGTTAATTCCGTTAGCACCTTCTTTAATTGCGTTTTTAAGGAATGTTAATTTTACAATGTGGAAGATAGGATCATCTTGAGTATCTGCCATAGTTGCAGTTAGCGTTGATGTGTCTTGAGATTGAGGATTCCCTCCGTTCATAATTACTTGACGGTCCCAAGAACCTGTGAATCCTACCCATAAATTATTCGCGTCTTTCGGAACTTTTACCAATACTTCTTTTTGTCCCGCAACTACTGTATCGTTAACAAATTTTGGACGTCCAAGATAAACTCTTGTTTCATCGTTTAATTTATTATTTTCACCTTTGTATTGAACAGTAACCTTAGTTTCATCTGTACCTTTATTGTATGGATCACTACCAGATTTTAATGGTGCTTCTAAATTCACAGTCCATTTTCCATTTTTTACTACCGTTTCATAAGTTTTTGTAGCTCCTCCTGGAGTTGCGACTGTCACTACTACAGTTTTACCATTAGTTCCAGTCCCTGATAAAGAAGTATCCGCCGAGGTTACTCCATTACGTCTTACATATGAAGCATCCTCATAGTTTACTGTACTGGTAACTTGAGGAGAACCTGAATCGTTTCTTCTAAATCCTGTACCTTCTTCTGCTTTTGCATTAGTTGCGTGAGAATTAGCTGTACTTGGCTCTGTGTTCTCAGCTTTTTTACCTACAGTTTCTTTACCGTTTGTAGTATCTACCGCTGGTGTTTCTTTTTTCTCTACTGGTTTATTTTTTAATTTTGAGTTTACAGTCGTTACAAGTTTGTTGTAAGCAGCTTTTAACTCATCTTGTGTTTTAGCATTCGCTAAAGTAGCTTTCGCACTTTCTAAATCAGCTTTTAATACTGCTACAGACTCATCTGTTTTGTTAGCGTATTTTCCAGCTTCTAGATTAGCTGAAACCTCATTGATATAAGCTTCTAATCCACTTTTATCTAATTTAACTTCTACAGCTACTTCTTGTTTTACTTCTGTTTTAGGTGCTTCTACTCCTACTTTTGCTGCTACTGCTGCTGCTACGCTTTCTTTAGTGTTTTCTGCTTTTTCCGGCTGCGCTACTGCTTTAGGTGCAGCTTCTGCTTTCTCACCTGCGTTTGTCGTGTTGTCCGCAGTTGTATTGTTAGAAACTTCTTCTGATGCTTGAGCTACCGCCCCTGCACCTAAAAAGATACTTGCACCGATTACTACTGATGCCGTACCTACTTTGAATTTTTTGATAGAATATGTTTCTACCTTAGTACCTTCTTTTAACCCTTTCAAATACTCATTATTTTTTCCTGTCATAAAGTTCCTCCTGTAATCTTTAATATAAGAAATTTTAAAGCTTCACTATTATACATGAAGTTCTTTTCATTTATAGTTAATTTTTTAATTAAAAATAACCATTATAAAAAACTTCTTTCAAAGCTTAAAATTTCTTTTTTAACCTAATAAAATTAATTTTCATAACTTTATTTATTTACAATATTGTTACATAATAACTTTACCAAAATTTGCATTGTTTGTCCATAAAATATACTTGAATTCAGCTTGTTTTTTTAAATATTTATCATCTAATTTTTCATTATGAAATTTTCAGTAATATTTTTGTTATTATTAAATTAACTTTTACTTTATTTGTATATACTTTTATCTAAAATATTTAATACTTTTTTAATGTATATAGTTTTCAAAAATAGTTTTTCATTTTCAGGAAGTGTTATACATAACTTCTATGATGTTTTATAACAATAGTCTTTGTTCTCTATTATATTATTGAAATATGTGAAATATATATTTTGCAACTTAAAAAAAAAAAAAAAAAAACACCCTCGAAAATTATCGAGAGTGTCTTTATTTTTAAGAGTTTTGTTTAGTATTTTGCTTAGATTTCAAATTAGTTTTTATCGTTTTTACGACGTCTTGCCGCTAGTAACCCACCTAGGATCGCCATTCCTAATCCTGCTAAGCCAGTATTAGTTTCTGTTGTACCTGTGTTCGCTAGGCGTTGTCCTGCTTTAGTGTTTGTTACTTTTCTGAAGATGTGACGTACATTTCCATTTTCATCAACAACTGTTCTTA
>CALIWM010000131.1:0-2379 GCA_938046645.1 uncultured Gemella sp.
TTACAAATACTTTGGCATGTGAAAATTCCAACAAGTCTTAGCTATTTCTATGCTGGACTTAGAGTTAGTGTATCTTATGCCTTTATAGCAGCAGTGGTTGCTGAATGGCTAGGTGGCTTTGAAGGACTTGGAGTTTACATGATTAAAGCGAAAAAATTATTTGAATACGATACTATGTTTGCAATCATAATACTAGTATCGATTATCAGTTTATTAAGTATCGAACTTGTTAAACTAAGTGAGAAAAAATTTATTAAATGGAAATACATAGGAGAAAATCATGAAAAAGATATTAACTAGCATTTTTGCATTTATCTTAGCAATTTCATTAACTGCATGTAGTACAGTTAATAAAAATGCAGAGAAAAAAGAACTTAAGAAAGTTGACTTCGTTCTTGACTGGGCGATTAATACAAACCACACTGGTCTATATGTAGCAAAAGAAAAAGGATACTTCGCTGAAGAAGGTATTGACCTTGACATTAAGCCAGCACCTGAAGATAGTACTTCTGACTTAATTATTAATAATAAAGCACCTTTTGGAATTTATTACCAAGACTCAATGGCTAATAAACTTTCAAAAGGAGCAGGGATTACTGCTGTTGCTGCTATTATCGAACACAACACTTCTGGTATCATTTCACTTAAGAAAAACAACATTAAAGAACCAAAAGATCTTCAAGGTAAAAAGTACGGAACTTGGAATGATCCAGTAGAATTAGCAATGGTTAAATCATTAATTCAAAAACAAGGTGGAGATCCAAATAAATTAAATCTAGCTCCTAACACAGATACAAACTCTGTTACTCCACTAGAAAATGGTCTTTTTGATGCAGCTTGGATTTACTATGCATGGGATGGTAAATTAGCTGAAAGTATGAAATTAGATATTAACTACTTCTACTTAAAAGATTTCAATAAAGACTTAGACTACTACTCACCAGTAATTATCGCTAATAACGATTACTTAAAAGAAAATAAAGAAGAAGCTAAAAAAGTTCTTAAAGCTATTAAGAAAGGATATGTCTACGCTATAGAACATCCTGAAGAAGCTGCAGAGATTTTAATTAAAAATGCTCCAGAATTAAAAGATAAAAAAGATTTCGTCGTTGAATCTCAAAAATATCTATCTAAACAATACGCGACAAACAAAGATCACTGGGGTGAATTTGACGCTAACAGATGGAATGCATTCTACCGTTGGGTTAACGAAAACAAAATTACAAAACAACCTCTTGCAGATAACACTGGATTCAGCAATGACTATATAAAATAATGAATATATTATCAATAAAAAACTTATCTTTCAATTATCCGAACAATAAAATATTACATGATATAAATATATACGTCGACAAAGGCGAAGTCGTATCAATACTTGGTGGTAGTGGTGTTGGTAAAACTACACTTTTTAATATTATCGCAGGTATCAATCCTCTACAAAGTGGAGAAATATCAATAAAAGGAAACACAGACTACAAAGGTCGTGTAAGTTATATGCTTCAAAAAGATTTACTACTAGAGCATAAGACTATTATTCAAAATATAACACTTCCGCTTCTAATAAGAAAAGTCAGTAAAAAAGAAGCTGAAGAAGAAGCTATAAACAGTCTAAAATTATTTAATCTTTACGAATATAAAGATAAATATCCTAGCGAGTTAAGTGGAGGTATGCGTCAAAGAATCGCGTTACTTCGTACATATATGTTTAAAGAAGAACTATTCTTACTAGATGAGCCATTTAGTGCACTCGATGCAATTACTAAAATTTCACTACACTCTTGGTATTTAGAAATTAAGAATAAACTTGACCTAACTACTCTACTTATCACCCATGATATCGATGAAGCCATCGATCTTAGTGATAGAATTTATATCATAAAAAACAAACCTGGTGAAATAGTATCAGAAATTAAAATAAATCTTGATAAAGAAAATCAAGATGAACAAAAATTAAAATATAAAAAAGAAATACTTAATATACTTGGACTCTAAAAACTAAACCCTAATGTGAGTAATCACACTAGGGTTTCTTCTATATCTTTATTACTTATATATACTATACTTTTTATTTATTAAGTAAATTAAAAATGCAGGTACAATTGCAAAAAACATAAGCTTATAACCAAATACTTCTAAAGCAAGAAGTATAGGAGCAATGTACGTTTTAGTAGCTGCTGAGAATACAAGGCAATAACCTAGAGCTGCTGTTACTAAAATAGGTAATCCTAAGTACATTCCTAAAATTACCCCACACGTAGCACCTATCGCAAATAATGGCGTAACCTCTCCACCACTAAAACCAATACCCGTACAAATCGCTGTTAGAATAATCTTCAATATGAAATCATAAATTTGAATTTGTTCAAAGTTTGTGAA
>CALIWM010000132.1:0-3397 GCA_938046645.1 uncultured Gemella sp.
GTATTTGAATTTTTTTTAGAACTATATGATTATTGGTATCAGTTATGTGCGATAGAAACAATTTCTCAAAATCTACATAAATTAGATGGAAAAGTTCGAGATAAAACTATGTTTTACAAAAAACTAGAGAATATTAAATCTATTAATGATGAATTGATAGGTACTTTTGTAGAATATTATGAAGACTTATTAAAAAAATGTTTTTTTGAAAATGATAAAGAGTTGATTGTTAGTTTACAAGATAATTTCAGAAAACCAAAATATAAATATCAAGATGATAATTATTTACTTAACTACGAGATTCAACTAAAAAAACTATACGAGATATTCGAGCACATTGGTGAGGAAGAGTTTCAAAAGTTTAAAATAGAATCTAATCAATTTAATAAACTAAATGATTTACTCAAAGAGTGGAATAAAAATAATGGATATCCTAAAAAAATTGGAAACGAGGATATACTTTTAGAAGATTATGAAAAAAAATCAACTCTTCGATTTGCTCAAGCAAATCTTTATTCTTATGAAAAAAGATTAGAAATGTTTATTAAAACATCAGAAAATCTCTCCTCTCTTTCTGACATTGTAACTGTTTTAAATACTTTTTCAATATCTTTTGCTTCTTCTGCTTCAAATAAATTTTTATAATCTCCTACAAATTTTTCTAAAACCGATTTGTCTACATCAGTTCCAATCGCAATTGCAAATCTTTGACATTTTTTACTCCGTCCATCATTTATAAATTTATCCAATGGTTCTTGCCAATTATCAGTTGGTTGTCCATCTGAAACTAAAACTACAGCCGGTCTATAAACTTTTGAAGGAGTTAAATCTTTATCTTCTATTATATCTTTCGCCATTCTTAAAGCTGTCCCTAATGGTGTTAGACCATTTGCTTTGAAGGGGACTAGCCCTTGGTTTTTTAATTCGGTTGCTTTCATATAAGGTGTAGATTCATTGTATAATTTTACTTCATTTCCAAATGTGATAATTGCAACTTCAATAGAAATTTCTCTACTATTAGAATCTGAAAAAGTATCAATCATATCTATTGTTGCATCATATAAATTATTAATTTTTTCTCCATCCATACTTCCGCTTACATCTAGTAAAAGTATTACAGGTAAAGGTTTTGCGCTTATTACTTTATATCTTGTTGGATCAAATGCCATTTTAAATTCCTCCTTTAATAAATTTTATATAAAAATTTTAATTTAGATATTAATTATCCATAACTTAATTATACTATGATATTTAAAAAAATCAATTGTTTTTTCAAAACAATTTTTAAATATTTTTTTAGAAAAGATTATTCATAACTGCATTATTTTTCACTTTTCTTTTTCTTAAAAAAATCCAGAATCGTTTTCTTATGCTCCAATTCCTTCGGCAAAGGCACTCCTATCCAATCATGAAACTCCTTTATTTTAATTTCGATAATATCTGAAGAATTATTGTCATTTTTACATTTTTGTGATAATGCATTTAAATATTTTGTTGACGGAAGAATTTTTGTACCAAATCTGTTGCTTTGTCCTTCTTCGCTATCTAAACTTTTTAATTTGAATAAATATACACCTTTTTCTTTTTGTATTTTAAAATCTTGATGATTATATTCGTATAATTTTCTCCATAAAGACTGATTATTTTCTACAGTGTCATCATATCTAGTTTCAGGAAACCAAGCAGGAATTTCGATTTGAGCAATTTCAAAATATTCCTTAAAAATTTCACGAGACCAATAAAGGAAATCTATCAATCCTGTAGAAGAATGTAGAGAATAATTTTTCCAGCTTAAATTATCATCTGTCAACTTTTCTGCAAATCGAATAACAAAATCTTGAAAAAGAGTATCATTAATAATTTCAAACACTTCTGTATACGCTTTTACAGATTTTTTCTTAAGTTCTGTATCAAAAACTTTATCATTTTTCACATAGTATGATCTTCTTTGTGCCCGTTGTGGCAACGAATATTCCAAAGCATTTGTTGTTCCAATAAAACAAGGCGTAAAATCGAAATTTGAAGTAGAAAGATTTGAAACATTTACAATCAGGTTGTTTCCTCTATCTTTGTTTGAAAAAAATTCTTCATCAATTTCATCAATTAAAATTGGAGCTACATTATTTTCATTCATCCATAGTTGAATTTGTGTTATCGTATCTGCTTTTTTTGTTCTTCCAGTCGGAATAATGTTATTGTACAAAATAGGCTTTGATTTAGAAAGACCCAGCATTTTTTGTAAAATCTGCAATAAGTTACTTTTCCTGAACCAGCAGTTCCTCCAATAAATAGAAATTGTGGAACATCTAATTTTTCCGAATCAGATTCCAGTTTGAACCTAATATCCTGAAGAAAAGGCGAAGTGAACGCATACAAAATTATCTCAACAATTCTTGAACCATAATTATCGTTATAGTCAATTACATACTTTCTATAGTTCTCAATCAATTTTACAATACTTTCAATAGAACTTTTTATTTCTTCTTTTCCAGCTTTTTGCCCAAACGGTTTCGTATTTCCATTTTCTTCAATATATAATCCCGAACGTCCAAATCCACGGTCAGTATCTTTTGAAAATAACAGTTCTCTTTCAGGAGTCGCTTGATTTAATTTTGGAGCAATTTTAATTTCCAATTTAGGTTTTATTTTTTTGGCAAATGTTTCAGGCGTCACAACCATACTTTCTTTCTTTTTAGCCTGTCGTGAAATAGTATTAATCGACAATTCATAAGCAAATTTTTCAACTTCAAGTTCCTCTTTTTTCTCATTCTCAATTATTTTCTGTTTCTCATCAATCGTTTTAATTTCCTCAATTATCGGTAAAGCAACGCTATCTTTTTCTTTAACAATCGTGTCATTAAATTCTTTAATAACATCTCTTGAAACATCTATTTGCAATTTAGCACTTTCATCTTGTGTAAATCTCACAGAAAATTTCTCTTCCTGTTTTTCATCATTATTCTCATCTAAAACTTTTAATACTAAACTCAGGTCAGCATTATCATCAGCTTCACTCAAAGTCCTCATAGCTTCAGCCCAGACCTCCATCTTACTCCTCTCTTGTTGCGCCAAATCACGTATCAAAGAATGTGAGATAAGTAAAGAGGCAACAGCAATAAAAATCGCCGCCAAAACCAATAATATCTTTACCTGTCTGATTCTATCTGTCCATTGCATACATCTCTCATAACGGCAACATGGGCAAATTATTGCATAACGTCAAGAAACGATGACGTAAGAAAAATCTGGAGCATCTTCTTAGAGAGAAAGAAATACCTAATTATTTTGTATTTTAGTTTGCTGTCACTTTTAACATTCCTCTGTATGATTCTTATAATCAGTGTTTTATGAGAGGTAAAGGAGTGATTGGAGTGACATCAAGCAAAATAAGTTTTTC
>CALIWM010000133.1:0-4829 GCA_938046645.1 uncultured Gemella sp.
CTGTTGGTTCTACAGCTGTTACTGTTGGAGTGTATTTTGTAGTAGCTGTCGCTGTCACAGTTTGACCATCTTTATCTTGACCTACTGGTGCTGTTAATGTTACATCAACACCTGTTGCAGTTCCTTTGAATGTTGGAAGTGGTTGGAATGTTACTTCACCTGTTTCAGGATTAATTGTGTAAGTTCCTTCTCCTTCAACTGTTACAGAGTTAACTTCAGCTTTCGTTTTTGGATCTACCAATTTAGCTGGGTATTGTGCACTTGGTGTTACTGGATCTGGAGTTGTACCATCACCATTTTTGTCTACATCAATTGTGAATTTAGGTGTTTTCTTCTGTTCTTTCCCTTGAATATCTGTTGATGTTTCAGGATTTGCAGTGATTTCCTTTGGAGTTACGTTTGGTACGTAAACAGCATCCATAGTTTTTGTAGCAGTTGTATGTGTACCATCATTAACATTCTCAAGTTGGTTTTGAGCTGTTAAAGCTGTCCATCCAGTAGACTCACCGTTAGTATCTACCGCACGAAGTACGATACCATCAGCTTTACCTACGAAGTTAGCTTCTGGAGTGAATGTGATTCCAGTATCTGTTACTTCATAAGTACCTTGACCTTCTTTAGTGTAAGTCTTAGCTAAAGTTCCATCTGGTTTAACAATCATGACACCTTCAGTTTGCACTTTCTTAGTTGATGCTAAACTAATTGAGTTACGTTGTTCAGTGTAACTAATTTTACCATAGGCATTGAATGTAGTTTTACCATTGTTAGAACCTAATTCAGCAGCATCAGCTGGCACACGGTTAATAAACTCGATACCAATGTTTTGTTTTTCACCTTGTTTACCAGTTGTTTCTTCATAGTCTCCACGTGGTGGGTGAACTACTTGGATTTGGTTATCTTCTACTTCACCTGTATATGCAATTCCTGTTGGATTTTCAATTTGTTTTTGATCTTTTGCGATACGAACACGGAAGTTTACAACATCTTTACTTGTATCCACTACTTGAGTATTCGTAAATGTTAACTCAACTTCTTGACCGTTTGAAGTTACTTCTGCGACATTTGATTCTTCACCTTTATCGAACTTACCATTTCCATTGAAATCGATAAATCCACGAACATATGCATTCTCTAATGTTCCCTTATATTTATCATTTCCATTTGCTGAGGCAAGAACTTTAATTTTATATGTATTTTCTGGTCCTCTAATTAATTGAACCTCTGGACGTCCTGTATCTTTATTGTTTACGACGTTTTCTGCAGAAACTAACTGATCAACACCTTCATCGGCAGAGTCCGTTTCATCATCTGAACCCACTCCAATTACACGAGTACCATTAACTGCCTCAGGGTCTGCTTTTACTTTCCCTAAGTATGGTTGTTGGATTTCTTCGATTGTGTTTGTTTTGTAGTTTAATGATTCTGTTCTAATAAAGTGCTCTGCTGTTCCATATGATTCTGGAAGATCTCCAAAATCAGATAACTTAATACCAATCATAGATGATTGTGCACCACCAGAAATCATGAACATACCTACTTCCGAAGGACCAGCTGTCGCAACGATAGGGGTTGCACGTCCACCATTATCTTGGTATCCACCAAATACTTGTGATCCAAGACCAGCTGTTGCTGCATCAGGTGTTGAAAAAGCACCATTAGCTAACGCTTTTTGTACTCCTGCACTTGCTGTAGAGAACAAGTTTGGACTTGTTACATTTTTTAATTTTGATAATGGACCATATGGTTTTGTTTCTGATTCGTTACCAACCATAGCAACTAAATCCCATGGTGTACCGTTAGTTGTATAGATTTCAGATTCGGCATCCCCGATATCTTCCCCTGTAGTCATTACGATACCAGGTTTTGTTTCTTTACCATTGTAAGTAGCTTCAACTTTGAATACTACCCCTCCGATAGTACCATTTTTTTGTTGTGCACTATCATTTGTTCCTGCTATAGTAGTTTTATGTGGAGTTGAATCAAGACCGGCATTTTTAATATGAGACCAATTTGTTTGAGCTGAACCCCCAATACCATTTGCTTGTCCATCTTTAAATACGTTTGGTGCAGAAGCGTCATACGTATCTTCATTTGCAGTTCCAGCTACACGATTTTTATAAATTTCAGTTGCGTGGAATGGTTTTAATTCCTTAACTGTTAATTTAACGATGTAACCAGGCATTAATTGTTTTGTAAATACAGATCCAACTTGTAATTGACCATTTGATTTCAAATCTGTCCAAGCATTTGCATCAGAGAAATCTAACCATTGGATTTGTTTACCTAAGTTTTGGATAGCTTTATCGTCTTTCCCTTTATTTAAGATAGGAATATCTGCAAGAGATGTGTATCCATGGTCTGCAAGCCATTTTTCACCTGTTTCAGTACTTGCATCTTTAAGAGCTGTTGTTTGAGCATCTGCCAAGTTGACTGCAAACTTACCGTCACGGCCGATTCCTGCGTTTTTCAATTCATTGTAAACTGCGAGGATTGATTCATTAAGGCGTTCCAATTGAGCATCTACCTGCTCTTTTGTAGCACTCTTATCAGCTAAAAGAGCCTTAGTTTCAGTAAGAACTACTTTGTTTTTAGCGACTGCCTCTGTGACTGCTGCCCTGTTTTCCTCTTTGACGTCAGCCTTAGAAAGTTCAGTCTCAGCCAATTTATTAGTTACTTCAGCTTCTGACGATACTTGTATAAGAGTTGTTGTAGCTACTGAAAGAGCTTTTTCAGCTGGAGTTGCTTTCTTGTCAGCTTCAGCTTTTGCCGCTTCTTTTTCAGTTGCTTGTTTTTTATCAAAACCAGCAGTGTTTGACTCTGTTACAACTGTGCTTAATGCTGATACAGTTTCTGCTTGGGCATCTAGATCTGCTTGACCAGCATCTGCTTTTGCAAGAGTCGCTTTAGCTGCAGCCAATACTTCCTTAGCTGAACTTACTACTGTAGCATCTGCATACTTTGCAGTTGAAAGTTTAGACTCCAAAGTAGCAATACTTGCTTCAAGGATAGCCTTGTTTACTTTTTTAGTATCTTCTACTTTAACTTCAGGTTTCACTTCTGTAGCTTTTTCAGTTTCTGGATTCACAGACTCTGTATTCACAGTTTCTGGTTTCACAGTTTCTGGTTTCACAGTTTCTGGCTTCACAGTTTCTACTGTTTCGGCTTTAGGCTCAGCCTTTTCCGTCTCCTTGTCACCTTGACTAGAAGAAGATGTTGTAATAGCTGTTTCAGCTGATTGTACTTCCGTCGCTGATACTACGCCATTACCTAAGAACATTAAACCGGCGGCAATCGCTACTGATGCTGCTCCAAAGCTGTACTTACGAATACCGTAACGAATGTACTTCTCCGTTCGAAAATCTTGTTGTTTCCCTTGCATGTGAGTAACAACCTCCTTATAAATTATTTCACTTTTTAATGTACTTAACGCAAAAAAACGGAATTTTTAATATTTAATGTAACAATGTTTTTACTCCGGAACTATGTGCCTTAAATACGATTCAATGATATCACACTTCCGTATTGTAAGCAAACAATTAAATTTAAAATTTAGACTATAATAACTAAATTTTATTTTTCAAAATTATTTATAGTAGTAAATATATTTTTGTTTTTAAGTATCTATCCTCTTTTTAGTAATATTAAAATAGTTAAATGTTAGCAAACCTATTTTCAGAAAATATTTGTAAATTTCAAAAAACCAATGATTTTTACATCATTGGTTTTCTGCTATATTCGTTTATCAGAAAGATTTAATTAGTCTTCTTTCTTCTTGCGAGCTACAAGACCAAATCCACTCAATACTCCAAGAAGTCCAAGTGCTGCTAGACTATTATTGTCTTCAGTACCTGTATTTGGCAACTCTTTTTGACCTTCAACATATTTTGGTGTTGCTGGTTGACTTGGTTCAACCGGTCTTGAAGTTGGCATCTCAACTTTCTTGAAGATATGTTTGATATTTCCATTTGGATCAGTCACAGTCTTCACATATTCGTAACCTGAAACTGTTCCCGGTTCTTTAGAGCCTGGTTCAGTTGGTTTCAATGGATTTCCATTCTCATCAGTCCAAGTAGTTGTATTTTGCTTACCTGGAGTTGGTTGAGGAACAGGTGAAGGTGTTGGAGCTGGTGTTGAAACTTTCTCATAAACATGTTCGATATCGCCGTTTGGAAGTGTCTTAGTCTCTACGAAGCGGTATCCTGGGATATCTTTCTTAGGTTGTTCGCCGTCTTCTGTTGGATAACCTGGAATTTCGTTGCCTTCTTTATCCTTGAATGAAGTTTTCACTTTTTCGTAGACGTGCTCTGTATCTCCATTTGGAAGTGTCTTAGTCTCTACGAAGCGGTAACCTGGAATGTCTTTCTTAGGTTGTTCGCCATCTTCTGTTGGATAATTTGGAATTTCTTTTCCTTCTTTATCCTTGAATGAAGTTGTGACTTTTTCGTAGATGTATTCTGTATCTCCATTTGGAAGTTTCTTAGTTTCTACCACTTTGTATCCTGGAATATTCTTAGGATCTTTTGTTCCTTCTTCTGTTTCTGTTCCTGGAATTGGGTTACCGTTTTTATCTAAGTATTTCGTAGTTACTGGTTCGTAAACGTGTTCTGTGTCTCCATTTGGAAGTTTATTAGTTGTTACGAATTTGTATCCTGGAATATCTTTCTTAGGAGTTGTTCCCTCTTCAGTTTCTGTTCCTGGAATTGTACGTCCTTGTGAATCTACGAATGATGTAGTTACTTTTTCATATACATATTCTGTATCTCCATTTGGAAGTTTCTTAGTATCTACTACTTTGTATCCTGGAATGTTCTTAGGATCTTTTGTTCCTT
>CALIWM010000134.1:0-4309 GCA_938046645.1 uncultured Gemella sp.
TTGAAAAAAATATAATACTTGTTTGTGGTGGACAAGATAGAGGAATAGATTTCAAAGAATTAATTCCATATCTACCAAGAGTAAAATCTATGGTAGTAGTAGGTGAAAGTAAAGAGATATTATATAACTTAGCTATTGATAATAATGTTGATTGTCATAAAGCAATTAAAATTGATGATGCTACTATTCTAGCAAATTCACTTGCAGAGAGTGGTGATACAATATTATTATCGCCAGCATGTGCATCGTGGGATCAATATAAATGTTTTGAAGATCGTGGAGATGAGTTTATAGCAACATTTAAGAAGATTATTCAAGAGGATTAAAAAACTATGAACAAGAAGAATAGGAAGTTACTTGAAAAAATGAACAAAGATAATCGTCGTAGTTCATTAGAAAAAATTAAAGATTTAATGAAATATTTAAGGGAACACAACTATAAAGCGTAATGGAGAATTAGAGTGGTAGATAAAGAGTATTTAAAATTATGTAATCATATTTTAGAAAACGGAATAGAAAAAGAAGATAGAACAGGTGTTGGTACTAAGAGTATATTTGGATACCAAATGAAGTTTGATTTATCTGAAGGATTCCCATTGTTAACTACCAAAAAAGTAAACTTTAATTTAGTTTGGTCTGAGCTATTATGGTTCATTAAAGGAGATACTAATATTAAGTTTTTACTTGAAAATAAAAATAATATATGGAATGAATGGGCCTTCAAAAAATGGGTAGAAAGTGATGAGTATACTGGACCAGATATGACAGATTTTGGGCACAGAACATTAGTTGATGAAGAATTTTCTAAACAGTATAAAGAACAAATGACTATTTTTAAAGAAAGAATACTTTCAGATGAAGAGTTTTCTAAAAAGTTTGGTGATTTAGGTAATGTTTATGGAAAACAATGGCGAGATTTTAATGGTATTGATCAATTAAAGAATGTTGTAGAGCAAATTAAAACTAATCCATCTTCTCGTCGTTTAATAGTTTCGTCGTGGAATCCAGCAGAAGTTGATACTATGGCACTTCCTCCTTGTCATTCACTATTCCAGTTTTATGTAAATGATGGGAAATTAAGTTGTCAGCTATATCAAAGAAGCGGTGATGTATTTTTAGGTGTGCCATTTAACATTGCATCATATTCATTACTTACTATTTTAATAGCTAAAGAATGTGGTCTTGAAGTAGGTGAATTTGTTCATACGTTAGGTGATGCGCATATTTATAAAAATCACTTTGATCAAGTAAGAGAACAAATGTCTAGAACGCCTTATTCTTTACCAGAACTAAAAGTTAAAGATTTTGAAAGTATCTTTGATCTTAAAATTGAAGATGTTGAGATTGTTAATTATGAGAGTCATCCATTTATAAAAGCACCAATAGCAGTTTAGGAGGTATAACATGTTATCACTAATAGTTGCATACGATAAAAATAAATCAATAGGCCAGGAAAATACTATTCCATGGCGTTTGAAAAAAGATATGCTAAGGGTTAAAGAATTAACAACTAACCAAACTATTATCATGGGACGTAAGACTTTGGATAGCATTGGTAGAGCACTTCCAAATAGAATTAATAGAGTTTTAACTCGTGATAAGGATTCTTTAAGTCACTATTCAAACATTGAAGTATATACAGATGATTCTATTTTAGAAAATATAGAGACTGAAAAAGCTTATATTTTCGGAGGTGGAATGATATACAATAAATATTTTGATAAATGTGACGAAATGTTTATAACAGAAGTAAATACAATTGTCGAAGCAGATACAAAGTTTCCTGAATTTGATGAGAATGAATGGGAATTAATTAGTAGAGAAGAATTTTTAAAAGACGAAAATAATGAATTTGATTTTGTGTTTATGCATTATAAAAGAAAGGTGAAAGAGTAAATGGTAGAAAAAGTAAAAGTAATTATTGATTCATCTAGTGATTTAACTTTTGATGAAATTGAAAAATATAATGTGGATGTAATTCCTCTAACAATTAATATAGATGGTACAGAGTATGATTATCGTACAATTAGTAATGATGAATATATTGAGAAAATGAGAACAGCATCTTCATATTCGACAAGTCAACCTGCAATAGGAAAATTTATAGAAGCTTTTGAAAAATGGACTAGTGAAGGCTATAAGGTAATTGTCTTAACGCTGTCTTCGGCTTTAAGTGGAACTTATAATACAGCAGTTACAGCAAGTTCAGAATTTGAAGGAGTGCACGTTGTTGATACTAAGACAACAACACGAGGTATGGTTTTCTTACTTAAAGAGTGTTTAAAACAACTTGAAGAAAATATTGAAGTAGAGGTAATTGCAGAGAACTTAAGAGAGAAAGCTAAAAATATTTTAACGTATGTTACAATCGATAAACTTGACAATTTGGTAAAAGGTGGTAGACTAAGTAAGTCACAAGCTTTAATTGGGGGGCTACTAAATATTAAAGTTTTAACTCAGTTAAAGGAAACTGAGTTAGTTGCTTTAGATAAAGTACGTGGTAAGAAAAAACTAGTTCATACATTAATAAAATACATTGAAGAAGAAAAACAAAATAGAACTATAAAAAGTATCAGCTTACCAAATGCTCTAGCTGATGAGTATATAGAATTAATCAAACCAGCATTAAAAGAAGCTTTTGGTTATGAAGTAAGCGAAGATGAAATATTTACTACAACACCAATTATTTCGACACATACAGGAGAGAATGCAGTAGGTATCTTAGTAGAGTTAGTATAATCGGAGGTAAAGATTATGACAAATTTCGATGAAACAAGATTATTTGATAGCAACTTTTATGATAAAAATGATATTCACAACATATTAAAAAATGTTGTTGAAACAATAAAACAGCGTGGATATGATCCTATTAATCAACTAATGGGATATGTCAAAACTGCTGATCCAGTATATATTCCTAGGGATAATCATGCAAGGGAGCAAATAAGATTAATAGAAATGGATGATATACTAGAGTACTTATTATACTTTTTTATACAGGAGTCGTAGATGTTAGATAAGAGAATAATGGGCCTTGATTACGGATCAAAAACTATAGGTGTTGCCGTTAGTGATTTGTTAGGGTTCACTGCTCAAGGTGTTGAAACAATTAATATCAATGAGCAGGTTAAAGATTTTAAAATTAAAAGAATTAAGGAATTAGTTCAAGAGCACAATGTAGGAACTATAGTAGTTGGTCTTCCAAAAAACATGGATAATTCCGTAGGTTTTAGAGGAGAAGCAACACTGTATTTTGTAGAAGTATTGAAAAAGAAAATTAAAAATGTTGAAATAATTTTACAAGATGAACGTTTAACTACAATGGGTGCTGAAAGAGTACTTCTTGAAGCTAATGTCTCAAGAAAAAAAAGAAAAAATGTTATTGATAAAATGGCTGCAGTATTAATACTTCAGACATATTTAGATAAATTAAATTAATATAATCTTAGGAGGAAAATAAAATGCAAGAGAAAGACTTAAAAAACATTAGTATTGATAATACTGAAGAGGTGTATACACTTAGTACTTTAGAAGGTGAAGAAAAAGAATACCGTAAAATTTTAGAGTTTACTAATCCAACAAATGGTAACTTATACTATATTTTCGCTGAAGAAGAAACAATTGACGAAGAGGAAATTAGCATTTTCCCAATGGTTTGTGTTGAAGATGGTGAAGATAGTGTTAGATTTGAACCAGTTGAAACAGATGAAGAATATGATATGATTTCAGAAGTATTAGATACTTTCTACTACGATGAAAGTGAGTAAAAAATGAGAGAAGATAAAATTAGAAGAAGTAGAGAACTAAAGAAAAAAAATAGGAAGAAAAAGTCAATTATTCCTGTAATTATTACTTTCTTTGTTGTTCTAGGAATTGCAGCCTTATCGCTATTTTACTACATGACAACTCCAGTTGATAAGACTAATAATAAAGATATTCCCGTTGAAATTAGAGAAAATTATGGTAGTGCTAAGATTGCTCAGGAGTTAAAAGCTAAAGGTTTAATAAAAAACGAAGAAGTATTTAAAATCTATGCAAGATTACATCCAAATACATCATTTTACGTGGGTAACTTTAATTTAAAACAAAGCATGAGCTTATCTCAAATTATGCAAGAGCTTGGTACTAAAAATAAAGCTAGCTCAGGTAATACATTTGCTTTAATAGAGGGTGATAGTATTCTTAAAATTGCTAAGAATTTAGAAAAAACTAAATTAAGTAGTGATGAATTTTTAGAAAAAGTTAATGATGCTGAATTTATAAAAAAATTACAAAAACAATTTCCTGAACTTATTACAGATGATATATA
>CALIWM010000135.1:0-2229 GCA_938046645.1 uncultured Gemella sp.
CTAGTCTTACGACCGTATTATCTATTAGAGATTCTAACAACTCAACTTTTGGTTTTTCACCATTCGTTAGTTCTTTAACACTTGGAGGCGTGAATCCTCCATCTAATAGTGCTTTTTCTATTCTTTCTTTTTCTGCAAGTTGTTTCTTATCATAATTAACTACAAAATCTTTTTCCGCAACTAAATTACCCTCTAATCTAATTTCGTTATTTAATATGAATAAATCTAACAGTTCTAGCATTTCTTTTTGAGAAATTTTAAACTTAGAAAGTACTTCAATCTTAGGTATACCCACTTTTAATTTATATCTATTGTGATAGTCACTTAATAGTTTCTTCAGTTTATCTAAAACTTCATCATATTTTCTCTTATGAATATAACCTAATTTTGTTTCATAGATTGTGGTGTTTTCTACTAATTGTGTTAACGACTCCTCAACCTCTTCTTTTGGAAGTTGCAGTTCTTTTAAAATATTTTCTTTAGAATTTAAGTAATCAGTATGAGATAATAAATAATTAGCAATTAAATCAGTTGTATTACCTTCAAGCTGAACTTTCAGTTTTTCTAAGATTTCTTCGTTAAATCTACTATGTTTTTTAGGATTAGCATCTAATATTACCCCTCCACCTATTGTGATCATAGGTGAGTATGTACGGATAATAAATTTATCATAATTCTTAACAGCAATTTCTTCTTCAAGTCGAAGTTGCGCAAAACTACTTTCTCCAGCTTTTAATAAGTCTGTTCCAAGTGGTACAACACGTGCCATCACTTCCTCAGTACCGATATAAACACGTACTCTATCCCATAATTCAAGATTGGCTCTTTCATCATTTATTAGTTTAATTTCAGTATCAAGCATATACGTTTTTGTTAGTGAACCTGCTGTAGCTAATGTATCACCACGTTTTACATCATCAAACTTAATATTCGCCAAGTTTATAGCTGTTCTTTGCCCTGCATAAGCAGTTTCTACATCTTTTGAGTGGACTTGAATATTTCTAACTTTTGCTTTTACTTCTTTTGGATAAATTACTAATTCATCTCCTACATTTATAACACCTTCTGTAAGAGTCCCTGTTACCACTGTTCCAAATCCTTTTACTTGGAATGAACGGTCGATGTTAATTCTAGCATTTTTCTCTACATTTTTAGCTGCGATATCTTCTGTTTTCTTATCGATTGTAGCTAATAATGTATCAAGTCCTTTTTTACTAATTGAATCAACTTCAATTATTGGAGAATTTTCAAGAACTGTACCTGAGATAAATTCTTGGATATCTTCTTTTACTAATTCTCTATATTCTTCTTCAACTAAATCTATTTTCGTCATTACAATAATATAATTTTCTATCCCTAATAACGTTAAAATATCAATATGTTCTTTAGTTTGTGGCATGATTCCTTCCCTAGAATCAACTAGTAGTAAAACTAAGTTTATACCACTAACTCCAGCAAGCATATTTTTAATAAACCTCTCATGGCCAGGAACATCGACAACTCCGCATCTTTTTCCACTCGGTAGATCAAAATATGCGAACCCAAGGTTAATAGACATCCCTCTGTCTTTTTCTTCTTGAGTAGTATCTGTCTCAATTCCGCTCAGAGCCTTAATCAACGTAGTTTTACCGTGGTCGATATGCCCTGCCGTACCAATAATTACATTGTTATTCATACAATTCACCTTTACACATTATATTAAGAATAGAGATTATGAGAGAGAACTTTACAAAATAGATTTTAAACTTTCTCTATAATAACCTCTATCCAAAATTTTATTTTAATTTATAATCTTTTAATTCTGTTATTATTCTTTTGATTCCAGCTTTTCTAGAATAATACAAACCACGATATTCGATTTTTTCATCCTCTAACATTTTTACAATATTATCGAAATTATCCCAAGCTGTTTTTAGCATAAATCCACAACCTACACCTATAGATGGATGTGTTGGAATAAGTGATGCTCCCATTTCTCTTTCTAGACAAATGTTATCCGCCTTTATTGAATCGTGTGTACTATTAAAAACTACTAATCCTTCTTCTACCATGCTTCCTCCTACGGTTGAATTACTTTATTAGCTTTTCTCATGTCTTCCACGATGAAGTACATGTTTGTTGGATTTCCAACCGCTAAATCAATATTGTGGTAGTCGATACATGCTCCACAGCAAACTATCTCTACTCCACCTTCTTCTAGTGTTTTTAGCTCCTCTAAAACGTGGCTTC
>CALIWM010000136.1:0-4239 GCA_938046645.1 uncultured Gemella sp.
GTTCTTTTTTATTAGTAATTTAATTAATTATATTAGATTTTCTTCTAGCAAATTCTGAAAAATGGAATTTATCAACTCTATGACGACTTTCTGTATAATGAAGAAAATCAGTTCCTTCCGTATATACATCGCTTCTTAGTACTGCGATATGTTTATGACCATTTAAGTCAATATACGTCGAATCTTCTTCACTAATAGGCTCAATTTTAAAATCTTTATTTCCATATGAAATTTTTATACCTAAATCATTTTCCAGATATTCATACAGTGATTCCTCTACTCGAGCAGTAGGTAATTCTCCAATTGCACTCTTTCTAATATAATCTTTATCTAATATTACTGCTTCGCCATCAACAATTCTCTGACGAACCAAATAAATTAGTTTTTCTCCACGTTTCACAAGACCAAGGCGCACTAAAAAATCCGGAGCATCAACTTCTTCATTAACTATTACCTTAGTAGTTGCTTCAACGTCTTGAAATTGCCGACGTTCTTTAAAACTTAAAAGACCTGTTACTGGTAATCTATATCTATGAACATCAAGAACAATAGATCCCTTGCCTTGAATTTTGTGGATATAGCCATTTTCTAATAACAATAACAATGCTTTTCTTATAGTTTCCCTAGAAACATCATATTCTCTTGCAAGTTCATTTTCACTCGGCAAAAGAGAATTAGACCTATATTGCCTATTCTCTATTTTTTCTCTTAACTCTAAATAGATCTTAAAAAACTTATTCATGATTTCCCCCAAAATAAATAACTATATACATATATTTTAACATAATTCACATAAATATTAAATATTTTTTACTCAAAAACTTTTATAAATAGACCTATTTTTGTTAATTTCTGTAAATATGTAAACCAAATTTTAAATAAACCTCTTATCTTCTACAATATTAATGTGCTATAATATTTAATGGAGGTATTAATATGAACAAATATATACGACAAACATTAATTGTTTTTCAAAATTTCTCACTATTTATTAGTTCCATCCTTGGTATAATATTTTACAATTGTTTTAACCTAGACTTTTATAAAAATTTCTATTCAAAAGGAAGTTTAACTACTAATATCGGTACAACAAGTGATGAATTAATAAATAATACATCGAATCTCTTAAATTATCTAAATGGTAAAGCTGAATTAAATACATCTTGGTTTACAGAAAAAGATATTCTTCATATGAAAGATGTCAAAACTCTTTATAATATAAGCTTTTATACTATGATATTTTTTATAGCTGTATTTATTATTTCTACTATTTTATTAATGGTTTTATACAAAAATCATACAATGTTCTATATTACAAGAACCTTTAATAAAACATTATTAGCATTCGTTGTATTAATTATAGTTTTAGCTGGTGTGATTTCATATAATTTCAATTCATTTTGGATAAAATTCCATCAACTACTATTCTCTAATGACCTATGGTTATTAAGTCCTGATGAATCTAACCTTATAAAAATGGTTCCTGAAGAATTTTTTATCAGTTTAATTACAACTATAATATTACATATATTATTACTATTTATAGCACTCTTTGTGTTAAACAACATATTTAAAAAAAGATTTAGAAATATTTAGTCTTCTAGTGCATATTTAAAATGTTATTTATAAGAAATATATGATATAATAATTCTAGTTTCAAATAAATAAAATATGAAAGGATAAATTATGGCTCAAAATGATAAAAATGTTGTTACTGAAGATAAAGTAACATTTAGATTATGTGATGACTGTCTTGGTGTTAATCTTAAAACCTTAATCCCAAAATTAAAAAAGAAAGCACCTAATGCTGAATTCATCATAGGTTGTCAATCTTATTGTGGACCTGGAAGAACACAAACTTTCACACTTGTTAATAGTAGAATCTGCATTGCTGATACTGAAGTCGAACTAATGCCATTAGTTGACGAAAAACTTAGAGATCGTATGAGTGCAGAAGATGAAGAAAAATACAGAAAACGTCTAGAACGTCGTCTTGAGCGTACTTTTTACTTTATTATCCCTGAGAATGCTACTATTAAAGTAGGAGAAGATGTTGATCTAGGTAAAGATGGAATAATTGCTCGTAAAGCTGGGCAATCTTATCTTGACGATCTTATTATTGAAGGAGAAGTAGATAATACTAAACCTGGAACATACGAATTAGTATATAAAGTTACAATAGATAATAAAGAGCACAAGAGAAAACGACTTATTACTGTGGTTGATGAAAACGTATAATCAACATTCATAAAAATAAAAAAATTAAACCTATAGGAAAATACAAAGTTGTATAGTCTTATAGGTTTTCCTTTACTTTATTTTTAAAAATTAATACTGTTTTTATGAAAATAGCGTTTACTTTTTTTGTAAATATGGTATAATATAAGTATAGAAATAGAAGTCGGAGGTTCTGATCATGGAAAATAAATATACAAAAATTTTAGTCGCAGTAGATGGTTCTAAACAAGCTGAGTGGGCATTTACAAATGCTGTAGCTATCGCTCTAAGAAATGAGGATGCAGAGTTATATATCGCTTCTGTAATTGATGCGACAATTGCAACTTCTGGTTTATCAGATCCATATATTTTCAACTCATTCTACAAACGTACTAAAGAATTAGTTGATAGTTATGCGGATGCTGCTAAAGAAGCTGGGCTAACAAAAGTATTCGGTATTGTTGAACAAGGTATTCCAAAAATTGTTCTTAGTGAAGACATCGTTGATGAAAAAGGTATTGACCTTGTAGTTTGTGGTTCTTCAGGTTTAACTGGATTCAAACGTATGCTTATGGGATCAGTTTCTGAAGGTATTGTAAGATACGCTAAATCTGACGTAATCGTAATTAAACAAAGTTCTATTCCTCAAGATTTTGAAGCAAAAATTGCTAAAAAATTCCAAGAAGAACAAGAAAAATAAGTATCTCTAATATATTTAGATTAATGTTTGTTAATTTAAATTCATTTAAAATTTTTCCTTTTTTAAAAGAAGTGACTCATGTTTATCATGAATCGCTTCTTTCTTTTAATTCCTTCTATAATTTACATATATAAAATAAGGAGTGACTCTAGTAAACTACTTTCTGAATCGCCTCCTTATTTTCAATATATCTTTTTCACTTTTAAACTATCATAATTCAATGCAGCAAGTTGAACAGAATTCGGTCCAAAATACTTAGTATAATCATGAAGCTGTTGTTTATCGTCATAAATATAAACCCTATCACCTATTTGTTCTTCTCCACCTATTTCAACAACCAAGTGACTCATCATTGTAGAGTAAATATTTCTATTCTCTCCATTAATTATACAAGTTTTTCCTTTTAATCTATCTCGTAGTATTCCATCACCATAGCCAATATTAACAATTCCTACTTTCTTATCAACATCAGCTATATAAGAATTAGAATATCCTATGCATTCACCTTTATTTAATGTTACTATATTAACTATCTCACCGTAAACCGTAATTGGATTCTTAATAACCAGGTTTTCTAATGCTACTGGGTTTACATTCACATCATAAGGCATAGCTCCATAAAGAATAATTCCTAATCTCTGATGCGTTGTGTTTTCGAATGCACCGTCACGTAAAAATGAGGCACTATTTTGCAGGTGAATCACTTCAAAATCATAATGTTTTTGAGCTTCATTAAGAACCGATAGTACCAATTCTTTTTCTTTTTCATAGAAACCATCAAACTCATCCGCAAATGAAAAATGAGACCAAAATCCTTTTAATTTCAAATTATTTTCTTTACAGAAAGTTATAATTTCAAGTACTTCTTTCAGATTTTTTGCTCCAGCGCGTCTCATACTACCGGCGAACTCTAACTGCAACGTTAAATCTTTCAGTTTTTCAAGATTTTCTTTTAAATATTCAAGACTCGCTATATTAATCTCGATATTGTACTCTCTTGCTAATGCAAAGTCATAAGTAGGATTTAAAAGAAAGATATTAGCATCCTTTCCTAAGGTTTCCCTAATTACCTTGCACTCTTCTTCTTTTGTCGTAGCAAAATAATTAATTCCTACTTCGGAGAATAATTTTACACATTCTCTTAAATTCAAATTATACGCATTATTTTTAACTACAGCTATTATATCTTGTGCCTGTCCTTTTAAATTAATAGCATTTTGTCGTATATTATTATAATTTAACTCAATTGTTGCCATAAAGATCCTTTCTTAATTAAACAGGTATGCCCCAAAAGTCCTAAAATTTAACAAAGTTCATATGAA
>CALIWM010000137.1:0-7698 GCA_938046645.1 uncultured Gemella sp.
ATTGCTAGAAACTATTTAAAAAGTGAAAGAGGTCTTTCTGATGAAACAATCAATTTCTTTTTAACTTCTGGAAAAATGGCAGAAGCTACTAGAAAAAAGGGAGATTATTTTGAACCTGTCATTGTCTTTAAGTATAAAGATTTAGACGGGAAGCTAGTTGGTGCTAGTTTGCAAGGGATTGTAGAAAATCGAGTTCAACATCCTGAACGTGGTCGTTTGAAGCAAATTATTCAAAATTCAGATAGCATGCAAGGATTTAGTGTTGATGTAGGAAATCCTAAACGCCTTGTTTTTGCAGAAAGTTCAATTGATTTAATGAGCTACTATCAAGCAAATAAAGATCATTTGAATGATGTACGCTTAGTGGCTATGGATGGTTTAAAAGAATCAACAGTAGGCTTTCATTTGGCTCAATTACAATCAGAGTTATCAGGACGACCGCTTAATTGGTCACGTGAACAATTGGCAGATGGTGTCAATATTGCAGCTCAGAACGGATTCTTCAAAGATGGAAAACGTTCTGATATGATTACTTTAGCAGTGGATAATGATACTGCAGGTCACAATTTTATTACGAATTTTCTAAAGAAAGAAATTCCTATTCAAATTGATATTCCGCCAATCTTATATCGAAATCGGGACAAAGCGGATTGGAATGATTATCTCACCCGACCAACCACTTCTGGAACAGCACTCTATCATGTTTATAGTTTTGATAGAGAGAATGAAGATTATCATTATCATGGCTATTATCCTGAAGAACTAGCCGTTTTTAAACAAAAAGAATTGACTTCTGATAAAGTAAAAGTAGTGACTTCTAAAGGAATTTTAATGAAAGAGGAAATAGAACCTTTGATAGCTTTTACTGAAGGGTTACTACAAGATCGTGCAAGCCAAAAAGAAATAGACAAATTAACACCTCCTCATCTTCAAGTAGAATTTGACTTTTCTGAAAATCGTAAGATTTCAGAGACATTTTCTTCAGGAGAAAGAATCTCCTACAAAGATTTTGTAAATGTACTTTACGAAGAAAATGACTGGGCTAAAATATCTTCATTAAAGAAAGGGTATGATAAAACCTACTTTGCTTTACTAGATGAAAAAGGGAATCGTTTAACAGACAATCTTCGTTTTGATATTGGTAATGAAAGGAACACAATAGCCGAGAATTTGAAAGACTACAATCTACCAGCTGCCTATCTTGAATTAGCTCAAGAAGCAGATCGTAGTTACGCTAATCAAATTAGTTATGGTAGTTTGACTGGCAATATTAAAACATTAACAGAGAGTGTTCAAAATAAGATTCAGAGAGGACAATTAAGTATTCATTTATCTGACGAGGTTTACTTCTATACTTTAGTCAACTATACAGGTTGGAGCTACCCTATGCAGCAACTGAGACCGGAAGCGTTAGATGCACTAAAAGAGCATCGTTCTTTCTTTGAAAGTATTAACGAAACGAATATTGAGCGTTTCAAAGAAAAAGGCACACCCGAACAAAATCAAATGTACCAGTTATTAAAAGGGATTCAAAAAGAACTAGGACGTTCTGACACCTCTACTATTTTCTCAGAAGAAGTCGCAATCAGTGCTTACAATCTTAACAAACGGATAGATAGTCTAACAGCAGAGAATTGGGGTAAGTCTATTAGTGAGCCACTAAACAGCTTAGGGCGAGATACATGGAATATTCTTAGCTATCCTGCAAATCAGATAGATACACCAGATAATGACTATTTTTATCAGCTAGTTCCTTATCACTTGTTAGAATATCTTGAACATTCTACTGGACAAACTGAAATTTCAGTAGATGTATATGAACAAATTCTAGATAAATTAAAAGATAGATCTGTAGAAGTGATTCCCCCAGAAAAGGACATTGCTCAAGAGAAGGGGCTGCTAAATGAAGACTCATTGAAAAATATTACACAAGAAAAGGATCAGAAAGACAATAGCCGTTTGGCTCAAGCTCAACGAAAATTAAATCGTTTAAAAGGAGAATTGGATAACTCAATTCAAGCGGCTCAAGAACATCAAAACTTAACAAACGGTCAGCCAATGAATGATAAGCGAAATGGAGCTGCATTCTTTAAAAAACAAGAGCAATTGGAAAATAAGGTCTTTTCTACAATGGATGAAATTAAAAAGCAAGAAGAGAGAGTAGAAAAGTTGCAATACCAAAAAGAACTCAAAGAAAAAGGACTTAACCGTCAGGGAAATGGTCTTGAAATGAGTGTACAAAATATTCCTAAAATTAGAGAAGAAATCGAAAAAGCTGATCGTGGAGAATCAATGTTTACTAAAGAGACCATTAAACGTTATCGTCAGGAACTGGAACGATTAGAAGCTGCTCAAAATAAAGCAGAAGGTGTGACTATTCAGCCTGCAGCTCAATCTCTAATTGATGAAGGACTTGTCAATCAATGGCAAAAACGACCTGATACTTATTTTGTGAAAGGTTTGAGAAGAGTTGCATAAGAGCTGACTGAAGAAGGCAATTTCCAAATTTCCTCTAATTGGAAGTATCAGCCAAAAACGGAAAACGAGAAGGAGAAAGTAGAGGACTTGCTGAATCGTCAGTCTCTTCAGCAGGAACACATTATTAAAGATCATGTTGAGGTGAAACCGCAATTACAAGTTGCTTTTGATTTCTCGGAAAATCAGGTTCTATCAAATAAGTATCATGAAGGCGATATTGTCCTTTATCAGGAGTTTGTAAAAGATTTCTATCCTGAAATGATTCGTCGCCGTACAGAATCAGTCGCCTTGCAAAATGGCTATGATAAAACTTACTTTGCTTTATTAGATGAGAATAACAACGAACTTGTAAAAGATATTCGATTTGATTTAGGGGATCCGACCACTAGATTATCAGAAGAGTATGAAAACTATTTACCACCTAAATACCTAACCATTGCAAAAGAGATTGATCAAAATTATTTTGGCGATCAATCATCTATCCAAGTAACTGAAAATATCAAAAAAGCTCCTGAGCAAGCTCAAGAGCAAATGATTGATAGGACCAATGGTGGCACGGGTTCTTTACAGCCCGAAGCTGAAGGTAGCACCTCACCCGTACTTGAAACAAGTACCTTTGAACGGTCTGTTACCAGCCGCCCTACATCATCCTATCTTTACTTACATTTTACCACAAATTATGCAGAAGTGCAAAAAAGAATAGGAAACTATCATCCAATAACACCAGTAGATTTGAAGCGGTTAAATCAATATGCACCATCTATTCAATCTACAGCACGCTGGTATTTAGATGAACTTGCAGATAGTAAGATTAGTTTTATCTATGCAGATAGAGGAATTGAAAATATCTTAGAAGTTACTTTCCAAAAAGAAAACTTTATTCATCTATCAGGAATTAGACCTTTTGAAGAAGGAAAAGGAGCTGCAGACTTTTTGGAAGATTTTGCGTCTGGTTATGGTTCTTATGATGGAGTGTTAATCAGTAATGCAATTAAAGATAAGCTACAGGTTCTTCCTATGCTACAGGATATTTTAGAACCACAATCATTTGTTTTAGATGATTTAACCAGTGTTGAAAAACTGCATAATTTGAACATGAGCGAAGCCATTAAATCGAAGGATGAAGATTTTCTTCTGTTGTTCAAAGATGCAGGGGATGAGAAAATACCAGCTTCTTTGATGAAATTAAAAGGAGAATTGGCAACCAATGTACAAGATTTGGCTGAAAAAACAATTCTTGGTATTTACCGTGAACGTAATGGTCAAATAGAACAACTGGCTATCAATGACGATTATGTTAAGGATGATGGCGAGGAAATGTTATCAGTCTTAAAAAATAGACAATACGAAGAAATTCTTGAGAGAATCGAGCCACAAAATAAACAACTTTCTCAGCCGGAAAATCAAAGCCTTAATCAGGAATTAGGAAAAGACTTAGACAGACCTTTGAATGTTCTTGGATTGGTATCAGAAGATGCTGAAATGGGTCAAGAAGTCTCCACAATTTCTCCCAAGCAAGAATTAAAAGATGGCTTGGCAAGACGTGTTGAAGAGATTACAAAACAAACCCGAAAAGAGGCTTTAGTAGCTTCCATTCCTGAACTTCAGGAGAAATTATCAAGAGAAGGTGATTTGATTGGCTCATCTCAGACAAATGGGGGTATGCTTTATACTCATCAGGAAGCATTTGGAAAAGATTATCAATTAGAATTAGCAGTTCATAGTTCAACTGCTGTTGAATCTTTAACAGAACAGCCAGCTCCTTGGAATTTAGCTGTTTTAAAAGATAATCAAATACTTGGCTATCTAGCTTATGGTAGTGACTGGGGAAATGACTTCCAAATTGAGGATAATTTAGAAGGCTTAGTTGAACAGATTTTTTCAGAAGAAGTTTCTAAAGGTCTCTATTCACAAGAAGAAGTAGATGCTTTCTTGAAAGAAAACCAGTTTGGTGAGAATCAACAAAAGAGTCAAGTTGAAGAATTTTCTTCAGATGTTCCATTTGATTATGCGAAGGCTTCTGCTTATGAACTAAGTGAAATAGCTTTTCAAAAGATTCGTGAGTTTACTCAATCACCAGAAGAGTTAGCTCATTATATGGATTTTATGAGTAAATTTCCAACTCTATCTCCTAGAAATGCTGCTTTAGTTCAAGCACAATGGCCGGGAGCAAATGCTGTAGCAACCTTTAATCAATGGCAAGCGTTAGGAAAAACATTAGGAATCAGTTCTGATGATGTTGTTCAAACAACTGATACTTTTACTAATAAGAAAACAGGTAATAGTCAAGAGGTAACTAAACAAACCTTGTCTGTCAAAGCTGGAGAACATGCACAAATCACTCTTTTTCGTCCAGTAATGGAAGAGATGATTCCGGTTTTTGATGAGAATGGGAAACAGGTAATCAATGGTAAAGGGCATCCAAAATTTAAGAAGAAAAAAGAAGCTTCTTTAGAAGAAAAACAATTGATTGCTGAAGGAAAACTGAAGGTTGTTCAATTTCAAGTACGAGATTTGGAGACGGGACAAGGGAAATTCACCTTGTATAAAGTATTTGAACTAAGCCAAACGAATCTAAAACCAGAAGCTTATCCTAAAGCGATGCCGAATCGTCATTACAACTTTGAAACAGACAAAGTTAAAACAAAAGAAGTTCTACTAGGACTTCAAGACTATGCTCAAAAGCTTGGAGTTGCTATTTCAACAGATGAGCATCATGTTTTAGGAAATGCTAAAGGTGCTTTTTATCCAAATAACCAGAAAATCTTATTAAATCCTGATAATTCAATCGGAGAGAAAATTGGTACAACGATTCATGAGTTAGCTCATGCTACGCTGCACAATTTTCATGAAGGAAAAAAAGAGGTCTCTCTTTCATCTGGAAGAAAAGAGTTGGAAGCAGAAATGACCAGTTACTTGGTTTCTAAGCATTTTGGGTTAGATACCAGTGAAAAAGCCATTCGGTATATGTCACATTGGACGAATCAATTGAAGGATTTGAATGATAAAGAGTTAAATCAATCCATGACTCGTATTCATAAGACTGTTTCATGCGTTATAAAAAGTGTTGAGAAACACACAAAACCTTATCAGATGAATAGAAATAGAGGACAGAATTTTGGCTCTCGATTTCCAAACAAAAGCTTAAAAATGTAAAAAATAGGTACTCCTTTTTTGGAGTATCTTTTTTATTTTTCTGATTTGTCCCATTAAAAACAAAAAAATCATTATCCTTTAAACTAATGTTAAAAAATGAAAGGAGCCAAAATGGATATAGAGGATAAACTTCAAAGAAAAAATATTAAGCTAGCTAAAGAAGAGGAAGATAAGAAAGAGGAAGAAACGGCTAAATTCATGAAATATTTTGACCTATGCTGTCTTCTCCTTCCTATCATTGCAGCATTGTGGCAATGGCTTGCGAGTTTTATATGGTGAGTTAAACCATAAACACTACTATAATGATGGAATATTCGCTTAATATGGCTGTAAATTTAGCCTTTCATTCAATCCAAAGGAGAAACAATGATTACCGTTTTATTAGCAGAAAAAGATGATCAGGCGACAGCCTATGCAGCTGCATTAGGAGAAGGTCGTAAAAAAGGAATGACATGGATTGTTCAACAGAGTCCTTACCTTGAAGGAGAAATTCATATCGTTGCAGCAGAAGGTCACTTATTTGAATATGAACCTCCAAATAACAACTGGAATTTAGAAAAACTCCCTTTACTAGATGTATCTTTTAAACAGCACTTAAAAGACGACAAGAAAAGCAAGAATCGTTTTAATGTTATCTATCAAGAAGTTAAAAAATCAGATCGTGTTCTTATTGGAACAGATTCTGATCGTGAAGGGGAGCGGATTGCTTATTCTATTCTATCTCATATTCCAGGAGGAAAAGAAAAAATTTGGAAACGATTGTGGGTTCACTCCATGACCACAAAAGGGTTACAACGCTCTTTTCAAAATTTAAGAGATCCAACAGAGACTTATAACTATTATTTAGAAGCAGAAGCCCGTGCGCAAAGTGATTGGTTAGTAGGGATGAACTTATCCCCTTTTGTAACTTTGTCCCTTCAACATTCAGGAAAAGTCTTACGGAAGAAAGAAAATCTTTTTTCAGTTGGTCGTGTTCAAACACCTACAGTTCGGATTTTATGTGAAAACGATATTAGCATAAGAAATTTCGTTCCACAGACTTATTGGAAATTACAGCTAGAAGATAAGCAAACAGGTATCGTCTTTTCAAACTCTGAACCTTACTATGATAGTGAAGAAGTATTTAAAATAGCTAGAAACTTGTCAGAGATTTCTACAGTTTCTTCTATTGAATCAGAAGAACATGTAAAGGCAGCCCCTCCTCTATTTTCCTTGTCTGACTTGCAGGAGTATGCTGCTAAACGTTGGAAGTTTGATGTTTCTATGACAGAGCAGTTAGTAGAGAGGCTTTATCTTAAAAAATATTTGTCTTATCCTCGAACAGATAGTCGCTATATTACACAAGAAGAATTTGACTATTTGTCAAGTAATATAGTTGCTTATCAACAAGTATTACAGTGTTCTTTTGAGGTGGCACACCCTGAAGCAAGAAAAAACTATGTAAATCCTGAAAAAATTGGAAAAAACAGCCACTATGCGCTGATTCCAACTGAAAAAATTCCTGAGCTGCTTTCTTTGACACCCCAAGAGCGCTTGATTTATGAGGCAGTCACAAGAAGAACTATTTTAATGTTTGCGGAAGATTGTCGCTATGAAACAACAACTGTTCAATTGAAAAATCAAGGTTTAGAATTTGTTACACGTGGAAGAAGGATGGTTCGTTTCGGTTGGATTGAGTGGGCAAATCAAACTATTCGAAAAGATGTCTTCTTGCCTCATTATCAAGTGGATCAAAAAGTTTCTAGTATGATTTCCGTTTGTGAAGAGGTGACAAAACCACCTAAACGCATTACGGAAAGCCAGCTGATTGGTTCTATTTTTTCAAAATATGGTCTTGGAACTCCAGCTACAAAGGCAGCTATTATTCAGACGATTCAAGATAGGGGGTATGTCACAAAAGATAAGAAAACAGGTCAATTTACACCAACGAATAAAGCTTATCTCCTGATTAACTTTTTATACGATAATGAATTTTCTAATCCAGAAACAACAGGAGGATGGGAAAATTTCTTATCTCAAATTGGGGAAGGAAAAATCAACCCACGAGAATTTGTGGATGCGATT
>CALIWM010000138.1:0-6070 GCA_938046645.1 uncultured Gemella sp.
TAAATTAGAATTAATTGAAAGAAAAATAGAAGAATTAAAAGATAACTACTATAGCTTAATAAACGAAGAAACTAAACTAGAAAATAGTATAGAGTTTGCTAAGAAAAATCTAGAGAGTGCTGATGAAAACAGTAAAGAAATTCTAGAGAACATAGAAAGGCAAAAACAAGTTTTAGGTATAAAAATAGAAGAACTTGAAGCTGCTACTGAAGAACAAAAAGTTCTAAATGAACAGCTAGCTAATCTACAAAAAGAACTTGATATACTAGCTGAAAAAAATATTTTAATTAATTCAAATGGGAAAAATATTGAGGAACAAATTCGCACAGGATACAACTTCAAGAGTAACCTGGAAAACCGTAAGAAGTTCTTAGAAGATCAGATTAATAATTTAAGTTTTTACAATATTGGAGTAAAAGAAATTCTTGCTAATAAAGACTCCCTAGCTGGTGTTCATAATAGTGTAGCAAATATTGTAGAATTTGATAATGAGTATGCTGTTGCAATTGATATTGCTTTAGGGCAAGCACAACAAAATATTATCGTTGAAAATGAGAATGTTGCAAAAGAGTGTATTAATTATTTAAAGAAAACTAATAAAGGTAGAGTTACATTTTTACCATTAAATAACATTAGAGCAAAAGCTATAGCGAGTGATGTTTATAGAACAGTTGTAAATGAAGAAGGTTTTATCAATATTGCTGAGAATCTTATAACTGTTGACAGTGATTACAAAAATATAATATCGCATCTATTAGGGCTTGTTCTTATAGTGGATAATATGGATAATGCTAATAGAATAGCTCGTAAGATTAATTTTAGAAATAGAATTATTACGTTAGATGGACAAATTATCAATAGTGGTGGATCTATCACTGGTGGTGCTATTAATAAAAATAACAATTCATCTATTAAACATAAGGCAGAATTAGATGAACTTTCACAAAATCTAGTTAAAATAAATGATAAGATTGAGAAATTAACAAGTGAGAAGAGTTCACTAGAAAGTCAACAACAACAGGTAATGGACGAAATTCTAAATTCTAAATCTGTTAAAGAAGAGGCGATTTTAAAACTTAAGCAATTAGAATTAAGTATAAATCATAAAAACTCTGAAATTGCTGATATTAAAGTGAATATAGAATTAAATGAGAAGAAACTACTAGAATTCAAAGATACTGAGGATAATTCGAGTAATATTGTTGAATTAACTAAAAATCTCGAGAAAATTAGATTAGAATTACAAAAACTTGATGAGAAAATTAAGGAAGAAAGTAGTAAAAAACAAAATGCTCAGAGTGCAGAAGAATTGTACTTAGAGAAAATTGCTGAGCTTAAGATTGAAAAGTCAAAATTAGAAGAAACAACTAAACATGGTTTAGAGTTAATAGAATCACTATTAGCTGATATAACAGATATAAATGAGCAACTAGCAAGATTAGAAATGTCTAAAGATGCGGAGTCTTTAAGTGAGGAAGATGAGCAAAAGATATTAGAAAATAACTCTAAAGTAATTGCTGAATGTGGCGAACGATTAACAACGCTTAAGACCCTATTATCAGATCTTGATATGGAAAAAACAGGGTTATTCAAACGCGAAAAAGAAATTACCGTAGCTCAACAAAGAAATAACGAAAGTCTACGTCAAAAAACTTCAGAATTTGAAAAATTAACTGTAGAACAGACGAAGATAGAAGTTAAGATTGATGAATATCTAGAGAACCTTGTTACTAACTATAATGTAACATATGAGAGTGTATCAAACAGATTAACTGCTGAAAATATTGAAGAAGTACCTTCGTATAAGGATGATGTAGTAAGACTTCGTAAAGAAATAGTGGACTTAGGTAATATCAACTTGAATGCTATTGCTGAGTTCGAAGAAATCAAAGAACGTTATGACTTCTATAATGAGCAAATTACCGATCTTGTAGAAGCGAAAGAAAAACTAGAAGAGACTATTGCAGAGATTGATAAAGAAGTAAAAGAACGCTTCTTAACGACATTTGTTCAAGTAGCAGAGAATTTTAATAAAATATTTAAAGAACTATTCAAAGGTGGTTATGCAGATATGACATTAGAATCACCGAATGATATATTAAATACTGGGATAGTAATCGAAGCTTCACCTCCTGGTAAAAAACTTCAAAACCTTTCATTATTATCAGGTGGAGAGAAATCTCTAACTGCGATTAGCTTATTATTTGCAATATTACAGGTTAAAAATCCTCCATTTGTAGTGCTTGATGAGGTAGAAGCGGCACTGGACGAAGAGAATGTTAATAGATTTGCAAAATTCTTAAAAGTTTATTCAGAGAATAATCAGTTCTTAGTTATCACACACCGTCGAGGTACTATGGAAGCAATGGATACTTTATACGGAGTAACAATGCAAGAAAAAGGTATTAGTTATATCTTAGAATTAGAGTTGAAAGATGTTATAGAGAACTTCGAAGAGGTTATAGAGTAAGTAGATAATAGGAAAAAGACACGGTTAAGTTTGAACTTAACTGTGTCTTTTTGACGTTAATTTGAATAAAATAAATTCTTAATAAATCCATACCAGACATATATTACAATAACTATCGCTAGTAATTCAGTCAGATGAATTAAAATATTCAAAATAGAAAATTCAGCTATTTGATAGTAAATTCCAGTTTTTTGAAATGCTATCGCGCAAATTACTATTGGGAAAGTAAAAGCAGAAAAGCTAGGATAGAATTTTCTTTTCAGTAAATATGGTAATTGAATCAAAACAAAAATAAATAATAATATAGTAAGTGGTACTAATACTGTAAGTATATAGTTACTTTTTTGTGTTACTCCAATCATATAACTAGCTAGTAATAATCCACCAGGTGCCGAAAATATAGTAATAGTAGGATAATCTCCATCTTTATAATGTTTATATTTATAAACTCTATAAAGAACAAAAGGTAATAATACTAAATAATTAATATATGAAAAATAAAAGTAAATTAAGCCTAGTGTTTCTAAGTTGTAATTTATTGCTGTTACTGTTACAACGGCTGGTCCAACGAAGGTGATAAACCAAGTTGGATAAATATTTTTGACATATTTTTCTTTCAAAATAAAATTATAAATTGCATAACAAACAACAAATAAATCTAGAAGAATTCCAATAATCCAAAAGGGAACACTGTAAGCACCGATAAATTTTTTCGAAAATGAACTTAAAAGCATAATACTCATCGGATAAGTTGCAAGAACGGTTGCAACAACTGGATTTTCCATTTCTTTTTTTAATTTGTCGAATCCTAACATGAATTTAATAGTTAAAAGTACAATTATTATCAAAGATAAAAGACTAAATAATAATTGTAGTGAAGGGGAATATGGTTGTAATAAATTTCCTAATGCAACAGAACCTAATGCTAAACCTGCTATAGGTGTTGGTAAACTTTTAATAATATTCATAAAGAGCTCCTAAATTTTATTTCATCTTTAATTGTATACAATTTCATGTAATAATTCAATAATTTTTCTGTTGACATTTCATATTAAATGATTTACAATGAGAAACAAGTGTTACCTATCGATGGAGGTTTGAATATGGCACCAAAATTTAAATTTACTAAAGAAGAGGTCTTGACTGTAACTATAGACTTTATAAGAGAAAATGGAATAGAAGCATTAACTGCAAGAGAGTTAGCTAAAAAATTGGAGTCATCTACTAAAGTAATATTTAGTTTGTTCTCTAATATGAAAAATTTAGAAGATGAAGCAAAGTTTGTTGCAGAAAATATTTTTTCAGAAAAAGTTAATTTAGCTTTAAAAGATGATAGTCCATTTAAACGATTAGGAGTAGAGTATATATTATTTTCAAAAAATGAACCTAAATTATTTCAGTGGTTATTTATGAAAAAAGGTATAGAAGTAGGAAGCTTTAAAGATTTTCTTCCAATGCGAGACTATGAATATAGATCAGTAATTGAGTCTATAGATGAAGAGTATAAAATTTCAATAGAAAATGCAAAAAAATTTTATGAGCATTTATTTATATATAGTCATGGTATTGCAACATTAACAGTTACTGGAATATATAATTTTACACCATCTGAAATTATTGAGTACATGGCAGAAGTAGCTAAAAGTTTAATAATACAATATTTAAGGGAGATTGATTAAATGATTACAGCAAAAAATATTAAGAAAAAATATAATGATCAAGAAGTTTTAAGGGGAATAGATTTAAAAATTGATAAAAATGAATTTGTTGTTATACTTGGGGCTTCAGGTTCAGGGAAATCTACATTATTAAATATTTTATCTGGTTTAGAAAAGTCAGATTCAGGAGAAGTTGTATATTGACGGTGTGAATACCCAAGATATGAGCGACAAAGACTTAGCTTTTTTGCGAGGGGAGACGATAGGCTTTGTTTTTCAACAATATTATTTATTAAATAATTTAACAGTAGAACAAAATGTTAAAGTAGGAGCTAATTTAGCGAATAATAAAGAATATGTTGATATTATAAAGGACTTAGGATTAGAAGATAAATTAAGTAAATATCCTAATGAGTTGTCTGGAGGAGAGCAACAGCGTGTTTCAATTGCGAGAGCATTAGCTAAGAAGCCAACTGTACTATTTTTAGATGAACCAACAGGAGCTTTAGACGAGGAAACTGGAAGAAAAATATTAGAGTACTTGTTAAAACTAAAAGATAAATCACACTTTACGATGATAATGGTAACTCATAATGAGAATATTGCTGAACTTGCAAATAAGATAATTCATGTAGGTAGTGGTAGAGTAACTTCGATTGAAGAAAACTGTACACCTAAATCTGTAGATGAGATAGGATGGTAATTATATGATAGTTCAGTTAAAAGATTTAAGAAAAGCAATTGCAGTAGTAATAGTAAGTTTTTGTGCGGTATTTATAACTACACTTTTTTCTAACTTATATTTAGATTTGAAAGTCCTAGATATTACAGGATTTAATATAATGCAGAAGAAGTTTTATGATGCTCAGCTTATTGTTTCTAAATTTGTAATAATTATAACAGGAACAGTCTTATCAGTAAGTGCAGCTGTAATGTTAATATTTTATATAAAACAATTTATTGATGATTCTAAACATAAAATTGGAATATTAAAAGCTCAAGGTTATAGTAATAGCTTTATAGCATCTAAGTTTTCTATTTTTGGATTTTTAGTATTTTTGGGTTCATTATTAGGTTATGGTAGTTCACATTTGTTTATGCCGAAGTTTTATGAGAGTAGGAATACAGATAATATATTATCTGAACTTACAATGAACTTTCATCCTAAACTTTTATTAATAATGGTTATATTACCATCACTATTGTTTTTAGTAATATCAATTGTGTATGTACTGTTTAATTTAAATGTACCAACAATTAACTTACTTAAACAAATAAATTCAACAAATAAAATAATTAGAAAAAGAAGATTTAGACAATATAAAAACTTTTTTAAAGAATTAAGAGCAACAGTATTATTTAGTAATAAAACCCTATTATTCTTTGTTATTTTTGCTGCATTATCATTTTCTTCAATGATTCAAATGGCATTTGGTATGAGAGATTTTGTCGATGGAACAATAAGAATTATGATGATGGTAATAGGTGTGATATTATCGTTATCAATATTATTAATTTCATTAGAAGTGATTGCTAGTAGTAATATAAAAAATATATCTATTTTGAATATTATGGGCTTTTCAAAAAGTGAATGTTCAAAAATAGTATTATCAGGTTATAGAGTAGTAGCATACATAGGTTTTGCTGTAGGAACAGTTTATCAGTATTTTTTAATAAGAGTATTACTAAAAGTTTTATCTAAAAAATTAGATAGCGAAACAATATATAACTTTGATTTAATTTCAGTAATTGGTAGTTTTATAGCATTTGTATTAATATATGAAATCTTTATTTTATACTATAGTAATAAGATAAAAGGTTTAAATGTTAAAAAAATTATGATGGAATAAAAATAACAACTCCTTGTATATTTATACAGGGAGTTGTTTTAGGAGTAGTTATTTAGCTAAACCTTCAGAAATTTTGTCTAAGTTCCATTTCA
>CALIWM010000139.1:0-6069 GCA_938046645.1 uncultured Gemella sp.
AATTCCAAATAATGATATTATATATGTCAGAAACATTCCTATTACCATAATATAAAATAAAGGAGTATATATTCTTATTTTTTTATAATCTAATTCTTTACTTTTCATACTATCATATTTTAATTTTTTATCATTAAAATATTCTTCTAACATTTGTTTTATAGCTTCTTTATTTGCTTTTGTTTTCAGCTGAAGCAAATTAACTTTATCTTTATATTTATTATTTTTCTGTAAATCAGATAAATTAATAAATATTTTCAACGATAAACTATCCTGAATATTACTAGAAACAATTGCAGATATTTTATAACTATTATTATATATAGTCATAGTATCTCCTACTTCTAATTTATACTTATCAGCATAATTTTTATTAATAACTATTTCGCCAGTATTCAACTCTTTATTTCCATTTAATGTTTGGTATTTTGCAAGTTCCATAGAATTATTTTCAAGTCCATAAATTGTTGTTTTGTCCTCTAATTCTAAAACTAGTAATTTATTAAACTTTTCGTAGGGAATAGGAATCTCCCTTATCTTATCATTATCAAAAAACACATTTTTTTCGATGTACCCAAATTGTAGGTCATATTCTCCAAATTTCTGATTATTTTTATTTTTTAATCCAGTACTCACACTAAAGAATATAAGAGTAAAAACTAGTAATAATACTAGACTTATACATGAAGATATTAATAGAATTTTGCTTTTATTTCTATTAAATTTTATTGAATTTAAAATATATTTCTTTATCATATCTTCTCCCCCATAAACTAAATGTTAATTTTTAATAACTCTCTTTGTACCAAATCTACTCGATTACTTAAATCAATATCTATATTAGTCCTATCAAAAGATAAATTTGAAATGATGTTCCCATCTTTTAAAAAATATACTTTATCCGCATATGCAGCAACATAAGAATCATGACTAACCATTATCATCGTTTGCCCTAATTTTTTTATAGATTCACGAATAAATTTTATCAAATTAGCTGCGTTTTTGGAATCTAATGCTCCCGTAGGTTCATCCGCTAAGATAACTTTAGGGGTATTCATAAATGCCCTAGCAAATGCTACTCTTTGTTTTTCTCCTCCTGATAATTCAGTTATATTTTTATCCTTTTCATTCTCCAAATTCGCCATTTTTATAAAATAATTTGCTTTATTTCTAATTGTTTTTATGTCTTCCTTTTTTAATACTCTAGCAGGAAAAATAATATTTTCATACGCAGTAAAGATATCTAGGAGTTGATAATCTTGAAATACTATCCCTATATTCTTTAATCTATATTCTGCAAGTTTCTCATTGTTAAGACTAGTAATATTTTTATTATCAATTACTACTTTACCACTATCTAACTTTAACAAACCTGCAATGATTTTTAATAAGGTACTTTTCCCTGATCCACTCTTACCCATAATAACAATAAATTCACCTTTTTCTACGAATAAATTTAAGTTATCTATGATTTTTCTGTTTTTAATTTCTTTATTAATATTTAATAAATTTATCATATTTTTCACCCATTCATTACTCCAATATATTTCATATCACATAAAAATAAACTAAATTTTATAAAATATATCAGTCTTCCCTTTATTAAACTATTTATGTAACCGTACTTTTGTTTTATCTTTAATATTTGAATTTTTTTAAAAAAGAAAGTAATCGTTTACTTTAATTGTATTTTATCACAATGAGCATAGAAAGTGAATATTTCAACATATAAAACTTAGTTTCTTCAAATAAAAATATTTATCTTCTTTAAAGAATTAACAACTCATATTTACGCATAATAGAATCAACATTTTTTTATTTAAAAATTGATTTAAATACAATAATATTTCCCCTCTCTTTATCCTCTATATTATTTTTTTCTATATTAGCAATAAAATTTCTTAACTTTTTTGTGTTTTAGTTAATTATAATTTTCAGAAAACTTACTCTAATTATCTTGACACGAAAAAAAAAGTCAGTATAATTAAAGTTACATAAATCTTGCAACTAAAATTTAAACAACATTTATGTAATCTATACAAAGGAGAGCAATATGATTAAAAATATTTTAGAAGTTTTAACATTGAACAAATTAAAGTTATCCATTATGTTTATTTTAACACTAATAGTATCAATAGGGACTGTTTATGTTGTATACGCTCGTGTTGATATAGTTGATTCTGTAATATACAAAACGGGATCTCTATGGACAAAAGTTGGAGTTATTATTTGTATTCTAATAATAGTAGAATTACTTAGGGCGTGGTTAAAAATTATAATTGCACAATTAGTTAAACAATGGAAAATATATCTAGGTGATAGAATTAGTAAAAATATAGAAACTATGTCTCAATCAGAATTTAATAAGGTTGATTCTGGTGAGCATATGACTAAATACACTTATCAACTTGAATTATTGTCTGCGTATTTATTCTCACCATTAACTGGTTTACTTAGTGCTATTGTATTATTTATCTCATCAGTAGTATTTTTATGGCTTATTAATTGGAAATTTGTTGTATTCGCCCTATTATCATCAATCGCTATGTTTTTAATAAGCGGTAAGTTCGGTAATAAAATTAGTGTAGGATATACAAATTTATCAATTTTATCTGGGAAATTTTCTGGAGTTTTAAAGGAATATTTAACAGGTTATGAAGATTTGAAAAATATCGGTAAGATAAATTTATTCTCAAAAAATGTTAAAGCTAGTCAAATTCAAAAAGAAGATCAACAGTATAGTATTTCCAAATTAATGGCATTTGGTGAGTTAACTTTACAAAGTATTGAGAAATTACTTGAATTATTAATTTTTATCTTTGCGATTTACTTGGTTTTAAAAAATGAATTAACTATCGGAACAATAGCTTCGGTATCTACTATACTAGGCATATACCTTACTTCTATCGATCAATTGGTTGATCTATATATTAAGGTAATCGGTACAAAAGAAATATTAAATAGTGTTATAACTAAATCAACTGCTAAAGAAACACTTTATCCACACGTTGAAGAAAATATTGAATTTAAAAACTTTAATTATAGTTTTGGAGATAATCATGTTATTAAAAATTTTAACTTTAATATAAATAAAGGCGGAAAATATGCCGTAATCGGTAAAAGTGGTTCAGGAAAATCTACTATAATCAAGTTGCTACTAGGAAAATTACAATCCAATAACGATAAAGTTTTAATCGATGGAAATCCTCTTGAAATACAGGATGATATTAACTTCTCAAAAGAGATTGGATATGTAAGTCAACAAACATCTATCTTTACGGGTTCAATTCGATATAATATAACTTTAGATGATAGCTATTCAGATGAAGAAATATGGGACATACTGGAAAAAGTTTGTTTAGCTGATAGAGTTAAAGATTTACCTGATGGCTTAGATCACAACTTAGCTAATATGGGAGAAATACTTTCAGGTGGAGAAAAACAAAGATTAGTTCTTGCAAGAGTTTTAATTAGAAATTATCCAATTTTAATTCTAGATGAAGCAACCTCAGCATTAGATGAAAAAACAGCAGTACGTATAGAAAACAATATCTTAGCTGACGATAAATTAACTTTAATAATGATTTCTCACCATATACAAGAAGAAATCAAAAAACAACTAACAGAATGTGTAGAATTAAAAGTACAGTAATATCATTTACACAAAAATGCCAAGCAATAAACATTACTTGGCATTTTTTATTTTCCCCTATATAATCCAGCAACAGCAGTACAACAATTATATTGAATACTTACATTCCAAATTAAAATTTTAAACTAAAAATTTCTACACTTTGAACAGTGTTTTCCTCCAGACTTTGTTCAAAAGTATAAACTTATGCAAATTTCTTATAAAAGTATAAATATCTCATTATAAATAGAAATGAAACTAACACGAATAGAAATGCAAACTTAACTAGATTATCTATAAATTGTAAATAGATAAATACTAGTAAAACTCCCGCTACTTCTACTAAGTATTCAATTACACTCGCTTTTTTCCAGTTGATTTTATCATATAGGTCAACCACATAATATTGAGCAATACCTAATATCATAAACGCCAATGCGGCTAAACTATATGCCTTAATATCTGTTTTATCTTGAGTGAAAGCTTCAGGTAAAAAGCTTGTAGTGTTAGTTAAATATTTATTCATCACTATAAATAAGAAACCCATTACTTCAACTTGCAATACTACCAAACCTAAATCTTTAAGCTTATTCATTTTTTCTCCTCCTCCCTTTTAAAATTATTTTATTAACTAATACAATATAATTATTTATACTTACTCGATTATATTATACCACATTTTTAAAGCGTATTCAAAATATTTGTGATGTAATATTACGTGTTTTTTATTATGTTAATTCCCAAAGTGAATTCCAGTTCAAATAAAATACTGGAATTTATCTTGAAACTAATCTTTTAATTGAAACTAAAAAACCTCTGTCCCCTCTTTTATCTTACATTAATAGTACTCCATACAAAAAAGCTAGGAAAAATTCCTAGCTTAACGTTCACATTTGAAATATAGGTAGTGAATCACCTTCCCTTATACTACTATATTTATACTAGAAAATCAATTTTTTTATATTTCACTTTAGAACTTTTACTTTTTAATACTCCCCTACAACCTTGTATTTTCTCAGTATATATTTTAATTGTTCACCTGTAACATCTTCGTATTTATAATCTATATTTTCTACTACTAGATAATTCAATACTTTTCTAATGCTGACATATCCTTTTTTTGCTACTACAATATGATCTAGCATCTCAATACCAACTATTTCACCAACTTCCATTAGATTTATCGTCGTTTTAATATCTTCTATAGAAGGTGTCGCATCTCCACTTGGGTGATTATGCACGCAGACTATGCTCGAAGCACTATTTTTTATCGCTACTTTAAATACTTCTCTTGGATGAACTACTGACATAGATAAACTGCCTTTGAATACTTCTCTTTTTTCGATTATTTTACCTTTCGTATCAATATCTAATACTACGAAAACTTCTTGTGTTAAATTCTCTAAAGATGATTTTAGATAATTGGCTATTGACTGCGGACTATCGCACTTCACATCTAGAACATTGGTCGCGTATATTCTTCTTGCGAATTCTATGTTAGCAAGAATATGTATTGCCTTTTCCTGGCCTATCCCCTTATGTTTCATAAGTTCTGTTAAGGTTGCATCCCTTAACTTGGTAATCCCGCCCATGTCTTTTAAAATCATGTCAGAAAGCTCAATTACATTTTGATTTTTTGTACCTGTTCTTAATAATATCGCTAGAATCTCTTTATCACTAAGGGCTAGAGCACCTAATTTCTTAAACTTCTCCCTTGGGCGATCTTCCTCACTAAACTCTTTAATAGTGTATGCTACCATAATAATCCCTCCCTTATTAATATTATTGTTAAATAGCTAAGTGCTATGAATGGCACTAGTGGTAGTTTCGTTTTCCTTTTAACTTTTTTCAAAATTATTAATCCAATAGCGAAAAATCCTGCATATAAAAATGTGAAGATTAACAAATACACTCCTTCAAATAAGTTTAAATTTAAACCTAATACACAAAAAACTTTTATGTCGCCATAACCTAAACCACCTCTTGTGAAAATATATAGTATATGAAAAATAATAATAAGATAAATAAAATCTAAAAAATTGAATAAATAATAGTGTATATATATAGAAGAAAAATTTAAAATAATTAGAAGATAAAATAACTCATCATTAACTTCGAATGATTTTATATCTTCTATTCCTAAAAAAATGAGAATAATAAATATACTAACTTCAAGATAACTAATAAAAATAAACTGTTTTTGGAAAATAATAAATAATACTATAGTAATAAAAGTAAAAATTTCGTATAAAAATACATCTAATGGAATTTTTTGATTACAGTGACTACATCGTCCTTTTTTAAACAAATAGCTAAAGATTGGAATTAAGTCCGTTCCCCTTAATTCTTTCTGGCAACTAGAACAACGACTTCGTCTAAATAGAAACTCTTTTTTATTCTTTAATTCCTAGAAAAAGGCTTCTTAAAGCCCCGTCTTG
>CALIWM010000140.1:0-6065 GCA_938046645.1 uncultured Gemella sp.
GAGAGAACTCAAATGATTAAACAAAAATACGATACAAACTTTGGCGCAATTTGGAATTTAATTTCAAATAGAAATTATACGAAACCTTTATTATATAAGTGTTTATATTTACTATATTATTTTATTACCATTACTGTAGTGCTTGAGTTATTATTTCATAAAACTTATATTATTTTAGCTGTTATTAGTTCAATAATTATTGTGATAAATGGAAGAAAATATGATGATACTGAACATCAATTTATTGAATATCTACCGATTTCATTAAAAGATAAGGTAAGATATATTTACTACACAACTTATATAACTTTATTCTTTGGGGGAATAATATCTTTTGTATTAGATTATATTTATCGTAAAGTTAATCCTATTGAATACCTATATGCAATAATAGTAGTTATAGCACTATCAAATTTTGCTGTAATCCAAATGATTAAGACAAAAATAACACTAATATACTTCTTTATATATGATATTATTATTTATCAATTTATAGTAGGAATCTTTCGATTTTCTTTAGTGCCTTTTAGTGGATATATAGGTCCAAAATATGATAATACGCAATTTAGTTTAATAAAATTAGCACTATTAATAGTAATCACATTGTTATATTACTTTGTTAGCGTAAATATTTTATTAGCTCATAATAGAGAAAATAAACGAGTAGATAAAAAGTATAAAGGAAAACTTGTTTTAATTCTGTTCCTTTTAATAAGTACAAGTGTCTTAAAAATTTATACATTTGAAGCTAATATGTTCTTTGAAGGAATTAAAGAAGGAACTAAAGATGCAACTAGAGTTGAATTAATAAATAATTATAATGAAACCAAGTAAGTTTAAGCAAGCATAAAACGAAAATAAAAGAATATAAGAAAGCTAGTGACTTAGTACAGAAAATAGTATTAGTCATAGCTTTTTTATTTATGTTATAGTGAGGTAGGGGAAAGAACAAAAAAGAAGATTTGGCTAACCAAATCTTCTTTGTATTAATAATTCTTATTTGAATTCTGCAGTGTTAACGCGAACTCCAGGACCCATAGTTGTAGTTACAGCTACAGATTTGAAGTAAGTTCCTTTAGCAGCAGCTGGTTTAGCTTTAGCTAAAGCGTCTTGAACAGCGTTGAAGTTTTCAACTAAGTCTTCAGTTGAGAATGAAACTTTACCGATTGGAGTGTGAACAACACCAGCTTTTTCAGCACGGTATTCAACTTTACCAGCTTTGATTTCATTAACTGCTTTAGTAACGTCCATAGTTACAGTACCAGTTTTAGGGTTTGGCATTAATCCTTTAGGTCCTAATACACGACCGATTTTACCAACTTCTCCCATCATGTCTGGAGTAGCTACGATTACGTCAAAATCAAACCAACCTTGTTGGATTTTAGTGATGTATTCACCTTGTCCTACGTAGTCAGCTCCTGCTGCTTCAGCTTCTGCTGCTTTATCACCTTTAGCAAAAACTAAAACTTTAGCAGTTTTACCAGTTCCTTTAGGAAGAACTACTGCTCCACGAACTTGTTGGTCGTTTTTACGAGTGTCAACTCCTAAACGGAATGCAACTTCTACAGTTGCGTCAAATTTTACTGTACTTGTTTTTTTAGCTAATTCGATTGCTTCTACTACAGAGTATAGACTAGAAGAATCTACTAATTTAGCTGCTTCAAGATATTTTTTACCTTTTTTTGCCATTATAATTATCCTCCTATTCTCCTATTAAGATACCCATACTTCTTGCAGTACCTTCGATCATACGCATTGCTGCTTCTACAGAAGCTGCGTTTAAGTCAGCCATTTTAAGTTCAGCGATTTCTTGAACTTGAGCTTTTGAAACTGTAGCAACTTTGTCACGGTTAGGTACAGAAGATGCTTTTTCAATTTTAGCTGCTTTTTTAAGTAATACTGGTGCAGGTGGTGTTTTAGTAATGAAAGTAAATGAACGATCTTCATATACTGAGATTACTACTGGAATGATTAATCCTGCTTGGTCTTGTGTACGAGCATTGAATTCTTTACAGAATCCCATGATGTTTACACCAGCTTGACCTAACGCTGGACCAACTGGTGGAGCTGGGTTAGCTTTACCTGCTGGTACTTGTAATTTAACAACTTTTATAACTTTTTTAGCCACGATAAAACCTCCTATATATTTTTCGTGATGTGGTCATTTGAACGTCTTTGAATTTTTCGTTCTCCCACTCAATCAAGTTTTGTATTTTTACATACTTGATTATAATACCATAGCAAATATGGAATTGCAAGTATTTTGTTGAGTTTTTTTAAAAAAAATTCAATTTTTTATGATCAAGTGCAAAAATATTTCTACTTAGTTATTGAGTAGATAGTAAAATAATACAACTAAGTCAAATTTTAATCAAGTGATTTCTATAAAATAATTAAAGAAAATTTGAGAACAACTTAATTAATTAATTGAGCTATTATATAGAAGAAAAAGAATGTAGTAACTAGATTTTCCCTAAGTGAACTATTGACTTTTTACTATAGGTAGTGTAGAATTGTAGTTATGGTATGTACAATTAATTCGAGTTTTAATTATCGAGTAGTTGTTATATCATAATAAAAATTTTTTCAAAATAGAAAGAGGTTGCAAAATGATTTATGGAATAATCAGTGTTGCAGCTTTACTTGTTGGACTTTTATTTGGATATATTATTTCCAAAAATTCTATTCAAAAGAAATTAGAATTATCTAAGCAAGATGCTGATCATATTATTGGTGAAGCAAGAAAAGAAGCTAGATACATAGTTGAAAAAGAAACTACTATAGCTAAAAAAGAAGCTGAAGAGATAATTAACATAGCTAATAAAGAAGCAGAATTTAGAAAACAAGATATTCAAAGACAAGAAGATAGAATCGTTCAAAAAGAATCTTCATTAGAACGTCAAACAGAGCTTTTAAATAAAAAAGATGAGTTGTTAAGTTCTAGAGAGATGAAATTGGAAGAAAAATCTCAACTTCTTGAAGAGAAAAGTAGTGAAGTTAATCAACTTAAGATTCAACAAGAAACAGAGTTGCAAAGAATTGCAAACTTAACAGAAGAACAAGCTCGTGAAGAGATTATGGCCGCAGTTGAGACTGATATGGCTAAAGACATGGCAATATATATAAGAAATAAAGAACTAGAGGCGAAAAACGTTGCTGATAAACGTGCAAAAGAACTTATTGTTCAATCATTACAACGTTTTGCCACAGATGTAGTTAGTGAAACTACTGTATCTGTTGTAGATCTTCCAAGTGATGATATGAAAGGTCGTATTATCGGTCGTGAAGGAAGAAACATTCGTACTTTAGAAACATTAACTGGAGTAGATTTAATTATTGATGATACTCCAGAAGCAGTTATCCTTTCTGGATATGATCCAATACGCCGTGAAATTGCAAAAACTGCGATTAAATCACTTATTGATGATGGTTGTATCCATCCTTCGAAAATTGAGGAAGCTGTTGATAAAGCGCGTAAGAACATTGATCAAGTTATTCGTGATGCAGGGGAACAAGCTACATTTGACCTTGGAATCCACAATATGCATCCAGATTTAGTAAAAATCGTTGGTAAGTTAAAATATAGAACAATCACCAATAGAATATACAACCAAAGATGGAAATATAATTTTAGAACAAGTTATGGTCAAAATGGACTACAACACTCTATGGAAGTAGCGTATATTTCTGGACTTATCGCAGCTGAGTTAGACTTAGATGTCGCAACAGCACGTCGTGCTGGTTTACTACATGACATTGGTAAAGCACTTGATCATGAGGTTGAAGGTTCACACGTTGAAATTGGTGTGGCTTTAGCACTTAAGTATAAAGAAAATGCAATTGTTGTTAATGCGATTGCTTCGCACCACGGTGATACAGAACCAACAAATCCAATTTCTGTTATTGTTGCCACAGCGGATGCACTTTCAGCATCACGTCCAGGAGCTCGAAGAGAGTCATTAGAGAATTATATTAAACGTCTACAAAAACTTGAGGAAATTGCAAATGAACACAAAGGTGTAGAAAAAACATTTGCTATTCAAGCAGGTCGTGAGATTCGAGTAATCGTAAACCCTGAAGAAGTAGATGATACAAAAACTTACAAAATTGCCAAAGAAGTTAAAAATAAAATCGAAGAAACGATGCAATACCCTGGAAACATCAAAGTTAATGTTATCCGTGAGGTTAGAGCAGTTAAGGTTGCAAGATAGTAAATTAAGCGATTGGATAAATCCAATCGCTTTTTTATATGATTTAAAAAAATATTATTTATGGAAATTGAGAAATTTCAAAAATATTATTGTTAAGTATCGATAATTTTAAGTTTAACTACTTTTTATATAGAACAGCAATAAATATTTTTAGTAAAGTTTTTAGGTGAAATGATAGTTTTTGTATTAATATTATCGTATTCTATAATAAGAATAATTCAAATGTTAAAAAATATAATATTTAAAGAAAACGTTTTATTACAGATAGTTTTAGTGATTAGTAATTAAATAAATAAAGATATATTTGGTTATCTTAATAAAAAATAAGATGAGCTGCTTTGTTAAATTATGTGTATTTTAATAAAAACTGTATTAAAACAGTATTGAAAAAATATCCTTATTATTGTATAATCTTTACTGTAGATGTAGGAAAATTAATATCTATGTAATTATATAATAAATTTTTAAGGAGAGTGTTATTATGACAAACACTGTAGAATCTAAAGCATTTTTAGAGCCTCAAGAAGTTTATGAACTAACTATTAAAAAAGGTACTGCTAAGGCAACTGCAGGACTTAAATATATGTTAAGTTTAGGTTTCTTAGGTGGGGCATTTATCGGGGTAGGATTTTTAGCCTTACTTCGTGTATCAGGATCAATTCCTAAAGAATTTGGTGGAATTGGTGCATTACTTGGAGCGTCTGTTTTCCCAATTGGACTTATTTGTATTTTAGTTGGTGGTGGAGAATTAGTTACAGGTAATATGATGGCTGTAACTGTTGCGTGGTTTAATAAGAAAATTAGTTTTAAACTGTTGGCTAAAAACATGGTTGTTATTACATTTGCAAACCTTGTTGGTTCTCTAGTTATTGCTTATTTCTTAGGACATTTAACTGGTTTAACTGGTGGTTCTATTGCAGCTAAAACTATTTCAGCTGGTGAATCAAAAGTGTACTTAACATTCTGGCAAGTATTCTTCTCAGCTGTAGGTTGTAACTGGTTAGTAGGTATGGCAGTATGGTTAAACTTCGCTGCTAAAGATGTAGGTAGTAAAATGTTTGGTGTATGGTTCCCAATTATGACATTCGTTGCTATTGGATTCCAACACTTGGTTGCGAACATGTTCGCAATCCCAGCTGCAATGTTTGAAGGTGCAAATATCTCAGTTTTACAATTCGTTCAAAACATGGGAACAGTATTTTTAGGTAACTTTGTAGGAGCTGTTACATTAGTTTCTGCACTTTACACATTTGCTTATAAAAAATAGAGAAAATTAAAATCCTTTAAATAATAAAAAATGAAGTATGATATAATTCCATACTTCATTTTTTGTTTGTTTAAAAATGATATCTATAGGTTTCAATTATATATAACAGATTTAAAATTAATCATATAAATTAAATGGTAGAACAATATAAAAAAGATTCCAAATTATTAAACTTGGAATCTTTTATTCATATTAGTCTTCTACTTTTACAACCCAACCAAATTTATCTTCAACTTTACCTAATTGGATACCAGTAAGTAGGTTGTAGATTTTTTGAGTCCATTCTCCAGGTTTGTTATCAGTGATAAGTTCTAATTTTTTAGTACCATCGAATAATTCACCAACTGGAGCGATTACTGCTGCAGTACCACATAGGAACACTTCTTCAAGTTTTCCATTATCGTAAGCTTCATATACTTCTTCTAGAGATAGTTTTCTTTCTTCAACTTTTTCACCTAGTGATTTAAGTAATTCTAATACTGAAGCACGAGTGATACCTGGAAGGATAGAACCATTTAATTCTGGAGTAACAAATGTTCCATCGATTTTGAAGAAGATGTTCATCGCTCCTCCTTCTTCGATCTATT
>CALIWM010000141.1:0-6061 GCA_938046645.1 uncultured Gemella sp.
CTTAAGAAAAATGATTTACCGTGATTAGACAAAGTCTTTTCATATTCGAACTCAACAAACTGTAAGAATTCTTCATCTTGAGAGTCTAAAAATATCTTTTCTGATATTTTCTTTGATCTTGAAGATAATGTTTCTTTAACACGATTAATAGGTATTTTAAGCATAACATTTCTTTCAAAATAAGCTTTACCTTGCTCAGTTTCACTTGTTACCGTAAGAAACTTATAAAGTGATCTCATAGCAGCTTTATAGTTATTTATAGTAGTCTGGCTACGGTATTTACCATTAACTTGTTCACGAGATAGACTCTTGAAATAACTTTCCATTTCTTTTTTTGATATATTTTCTAATGTAGAAAGGCTGACATCTTTAATAAGTTCAGCATCAGATATAGTTTCTCTGATAGTCCAATTTAAAAAGTTCTTATAAGTTTCTAAATATCTGTGTAAAGTTAATGGAGATAAATTGTCATAATATGTGTCAATAAAATCTTCTATATAGTCAGGAAATTCTGGAAGTATTTTATTGATCTTTTGTTTATAATAATCACGTTGATTCATTGGTATTACTACATTCTCCTTTAATTTATAAATTATACATATAATATGTATTATACGAACAATTATATTATATCATATTTAACGGCTTCTTTCAATATATGTTTGTACCCTAATATTTTGCCGATAATTTTATTATTATAGTTATTCATATACTTTTTTTTATCTTATTATTTTAAATTAATTTTGTATAAAAATATGATATTGTTTATTTTATTTCTTAATAATAAAACTAATTACTGTGTTTTTTAATTTTCTGTTCTCTATAAAATAATATCAGCTACTTAAACGCCGTATAAGCCTCCTAAAATTATTTTTTGTACAATTATTCCAAATAACTACTAAAATCGCTTAGAATTGATTTAAACGCGTATTTTTTGTTTTTTTATCATTTTCGTTCTATTTTTTATTAAATTAATGTAAAAAGCTATCTAAGTTTCATTAGATAGCTTAAAGTTTATCGCTTAATTATACACGCTCAACTTTTCCAGATTTTAAAGCTCTAGCAGAAACCCAAACTTTTTTAGGTTGTCCGTCTACTAAAATTGTTACTTTTTGTAGATTAGCTTTGAATTTTCTTTTATTTGCGTTCATTGCGTGTGAACGAGTATTTCCTGAACGAGCTTTACGTCCAGTTACGTAACAAACTTTTGCCATGAATTAATCCTCCTTTTGGAAATAGTTTATTCATAACATTTACTACATACACAACTAATAATATAACATACCTTAATATAAATATCAAGTAAAAACTCTAATTTATAATAATTTTCTTTATGCAAACGATGTTATAAATAATATTATAATAAATGCTATTACAGAAGATACTGTTGTTCCTAGTGTCCAGGTCTTAAATGTAGTTTTAAAATCTAAATTCAGATATTGTTTAAATAACCAAAATCCAGGATCATTAACATGTGAACAGAACATACTTCCTGCTGTGATGCTTAACATTATAAATACTGGTGAGTAACTTACAGTACTAACTAGTGGTTCAACAATAGCAAGTGTTGTTATTGCAGCTATTGTAGCACTACCTAATGATATTCTTAATATAGCAGCTACTAGGAAGCTAATAACTATTGGGGATAGATTAAGACCATTAGTCAGTCTAATAATTTCATCAGTAACTTTAGAATCAACTAATACTTGTTTTAAACCACCTGCGGCACCATTAATTAACAATACTACTGCAATTGTTTTAAGGGATTGGCTTAGTAATGGAACAATAGTTCTTATTCTAAAACCTTTGGTTATCATTAATTCAATAATGGCTATTAATAAACTTATTATTAATGCAGTAACTGGATTACTTATAATTGTTAAGATAGCCTTTATTGTTCCTGATATATTAGGTATGCTTAAAGCTATTGTAGGAATCGTAATTAAAAGTACTGGTAATAGCATTAATAAGATAGCAAATGTAGTGCTCATAGTTTGATTTTCAATCTTTAGTACATCTATATTCTTTTCTTTAGTATCTGTATTAACTCTTGTTTTTACTAAACTAGAATTAGTTAATAATAAACCACCAATAAAAGCTGTAGGAATAGCAACTATTAATCCATAGTAAAACACTTCAGCCATATTTAAATTGAATGTTTTAGTGATAATACTTGGACTAGGATGTGGTGGGAATAAAGCGTGAATAGTTAAAACCCCTATGCTTGCAGGAAGAGCAAGATATATCTTATCTAGTTTTAACTCCTTTGCTACTGCAAGAATAATTGGAATTACTAAAATAAAAGCTACATCAAAGAATAAAGAAAAACTTATACACATTCCAGCTATAAGTAAGCCTAATTGGATTCTCTTAACTCCAAATACACTAATCATTTTCTTTGCAGTAATCTCTACTGCACCTAATTCTTCTAATATTTTACCAAACATTGCTCCTAGACCTAATATTAATGATAAATGTCCTAGAAGAGATCCAGTCCCCTTCTCTATAGAAGCTATCAATGTATTAGGGGGAAGTCCTAAAAATAATCCTAGAATAATAGCTACTATTAATATTGATAAAAATGGCTCAAAATGTAATTTTGTTATTAAAAATATAAGAGCGCTAATACCAATAAACACTAACAACAATTTATAGGAATAATTTCCTAAAAAAAATGCTAATGAAGAATAGACTATTAATCCTAAGATAATAAATATCCTATCTAATTTCATTATATTCTCCTTAATTTTTCATTAGGTAATTATAACATTATTAATATAGATAAGTAAAGGTAAACGGTTTAAAAAATATCATTTTAAGAGATCGGCTATTTTTTCAAATGTTCTAGAATTTCGTATAGTAACAGACTTATAGAAACTTTCTTTTATTAAATACTTATGATAGGAAGTTTTTAAGTAACTATTTTCGTTGTATTTACCCCAGAATACGGCATTTTTGCCGAAATGAACAGCTTCATCTAGTAGAGGCATTTGTTCTATACGAGCTCTCATAAATGAATAATCTATTTCATTTGTATAGAATAATACATCTTTTCTATATGAATCGTTAAACCACCAGCTCGGTAAGTTTTCAAGTTCCTCAAGATATTCACTCTGACTAAGTATTACTTTATTAATTTTAAATGGATAAGTATTTAATATTTTTGATATGCTCTGATTAACAGTATCGATGCCATCAGTAGTATCAAATATTATATTTCCACTGTTAATATATGAAATTACATTCTTATACCCAACATTCGAAATCTTATCTTTTAACTCAGCCATTGACACTTTGTTTTTTCCACCGACATTAATACCTCGAAGCAAAAGTACATATTTCATAAAATTCTCCTTTTATAAAAAACTCTCTATCATCAAAATAATAGAGAGTTTTAATATTATTCTTAAATTATGCTCTTGATACGTAAGAACCTTCTGCAGTATTGATAACTAATACATCTCCTTCTTTAACGAATAGAGGTACTTGTAAAGTGTATCCAGTTTCTACTGTAGCAGCTTTAGTAGCTCCTTGTGCAGTATCACCTTTAACACCTGGTTCTGTTTCAGTTACAGTAAGTTCTACTGTTGTTGGTAAGTCAATTCCTAAAATTTCGTCACCAAACATTAAGATTGAAACTTCCATGTTTTCTTTTAAGAAGTTTAATTCATATTCTAATTGTGCTTCAGGTACTTCGATTTGCTCGTAAGTAGCGTTATCCATAAATACATAAGCTTCACCAGTTGAGTAAAGGTATGACATTTTTTGGTTGTTAATTTGAGCTTTTGCTACTTTCTCACCAGCTCTGAATGTTTTATCATTAACTGCACCTGTACGCATGTTTCTTAATTTAGAACGTACGAATGCAGCTCCTTTACCAGGTTTAACGTGTTGGAATTCCATTACTTTCCAAATGTTTCCATCAACTTCGATAGTAACTCCAGTTTTAAAATCATTAACTGATATCATTATTGTATTTCTCCTTTAAATTGTATTAATATTATTATAAATAAATTTTTTTTTAAAATCAAGGTAAAAACCACTAATTTTAGTGTATTTTATATAAAGTTTGATAATAAATATCTTTAGGTTTACATAATTATATTTACGTAAACTAGAATTATTTATTATCTTTTATAGCTTCTACCATGTAGATTCTATTACCTTTTTTAATAAACTTATCTTCATACTCAGTATGAACGTTCTCTTCTTCATAAACACTATTGGTTAAATCTAAAGAAAGTCTATTAAAAGTAAACCCATATTTAGCATAACTCATTAAACTGTATTCAAATAAGCCTTGGTTATCAGTTTTTTGAACTATTGTTTTATTTCCATTTAAGATAGTTTCATAACGAGCTAAAAATGTATGGAATGTTAAGCGTCTTTTCTCGTGCCTTGTTTTTGGCCATGGATCAGAAAAGTTTAAGTATAATTGATCAACTTCACCTTCAGCAAAATACTCTAGAAGATCTTCAGCATTTCCTGAGATAAGCTTTAAGTTTTCTCTATGAGTTTCTTCAACTTTATCTAACAGAAATGTTAAGACAGTTGGTTGTGCCTCCATAGCTATAAAGTTAATTTCTGGGTGTCTTTCAGCAAGTGTGTGAATAAACTTACCTTTACCACTTCCTATTTCTAAGTGTATTGGATTATCATTTCCAAAAATTTCTTTCCATTTTCCCTTATTATCTTTAGGTTGTAAAAATACAACTGGACTATTCTCTAGACGCTCTCTAGCATCTGCTCTATTTCGAACTCTCATTCATGCACCTTTCTATTTTAATTCTATCGTTTTATTAAATAATTCTTTATTTTCTAATACTTTTTCTTTTGAACCTAGTACACAAGTATATGCTTTAGATTTCATATTTTCAAATTCTGTTGCTAATTTTCTTAAATCTTCTACTGTTGTATTTTTTATCTCATTTACAAGTTTATCATAAACTTCAAACGGAGAATTAGTTATGTATTTGTTTAATGAATATGCAGCTTGTGCACTTGGTGACATTAGTACATCTAATGAATTTAGTGTACCTATAATATATTTATTTAGGTCTTTTTCATCTGCATCAATATTAGCCACGTAGTTGTTAATATTGTAATATATCTCTAGTGTTTCTGTTAAGTTTGGATCACGATATGACCATAAATTAAAATCACCAAAAGCATTAAATATCACACCAGAACCATAGGCTCCATTTTTAACACGAACATTATTCCATAAGTAATCTAAGCTTAATATATGTCTTAGTACTAAGTGTGTACCAGTGTAATCATTTATATTATAACCTGCACCAACGTATTGAACTAGTGAATCAAAGTAAAAACCTTCTGAATATCCTTCTTCTTCTAATTCAATTTCAAGACCATTTTGTTTATCTAATTCAGTAGGGTATTTAGTTAAATATGAAGATATAGACTCTTTGAAGTTTGTATATTCTTCTTTATTACCAACAAAGTTAACCAATAATCTAGATTGATTAAAGATTAGATTTGAAACAGTGTATAACTGTTCTTTAATTTTCTCACTATTCTGTTCATAGTTATTTACTAATTCACTTATAAACAAGTAGAAATCATATTCTCCATGGTATGAAGCAAGTTTACTTTGAGGATTGTAGAAACCACTAATACGACGCGCCACAAAAGCATGTCCAGAATTTTTAAATCTACTTTCTAGCATTAACTTAATTTCTAAGAGAACATTGTATAGTGCTTCTTTATCTTCAAAATCTACATTAAGTGTAGTTTCGTCCAAAATCTTAGCTAGGTCTCCAGCTTTTTCTACTAAATTCTTGGCACTGATTATGAATTTTACTTCACATTCTTCACTCTTATGTTTTCTAAAAACATCTACATAAGAACTAATACCACCAAGATTTGCACCTATTTCTTTTATTACTTCAGCTTCAGTTTTATTTTTTGTGTTAAAGTTAAATAATAAATATGATAATACTGATGCATATTGTAACTGTTCAACTTCAAAATCACTTATGTCAAATAGTAATTTAGAATACGAAATACCATTAGTCACAGTATCATAGTGTGAAAAATTTAT
>CALIWM010000142.1:0-7638 GCA_938046645.1 uncultured Gemella sp.
CAGATCGGCCATCTTTGCTCCTCTGAAAAATCTAGGTGTTATGATTATCGATGAAGAACATGAAAATAGTTATAAGCAAACTGAATCACCAAGATATGATGCTAAAGATATAGCAAAAAAACGTGGTGTGTATAACAAATGTACAGTAGTGTATGCTAGTGCAACACCATCGGTTGATTTATATTATAATTTTGAAAAGAGTAATCCTAAAAATTTATTAAAACTTACCCATAGGTTTAATAATAAATTACCGATTATAAATATAGTTCATACTGAAGAAAAAGAAGATGTTATTGCTACTGAACTACTTACTAAGATAAAAGAAAAAATAGAGAAGAAGGAACAAGTACTCTTATTAATGAATAAACGTGGGTATACTAACTTTATTCGTTGTTTTACCTGTGGTCATTTATATAAATGCGAGAACTGTGATATAAGTTTAAATTATCATAAACATGATAATTCATTACACTGTCATTTTTGTGGCTATCAAAGGAAAATTTCTAATATACCAAAGTGCTGTGAACATCCAGAATTAGTTTCGGGGAATTACGGAATACAGCGTGTTGAAGAGTACTTATATCAAAATATAACGGATGTTAGAATTACAAGGATGGACTCTGATACGACTAGTAGAAAAGGGGCATATGAAAGACTCCTTACAGATTTTAAAAATCATAAATCTGATATTTTACTAGGAACACAGATGATCTCAAAAGGACTAGATTTTCCAAATATTACTTTGGTTGGTGTATTATCTATTGATAATATGATAGCACTACCTAGTTTTAAAGCAAATGAGAAACTATTCCAATTACTAGTTCAAACAGCTGGTAGGGCTGGACGAAGTGAGAAGGAAGGAGAAGTCGTCTTTCAAACTAATATAGCTAGCAATATATTAGATTATGCAATTGAACATAGCTATGAGAAGTTTTATAAATATGAACTTAACAGAAGAAAGTTAATAGACTATCCACCATTTTGTAAAATATCTTTTATAACAATAAAAGGATATAATGAACAAAAGACGGAACGTGTTGCTAAGATGATTTTTGATTTTATTAGTAAGAAACAAACTAATTTATCGGTATTAGGACCTAATAAGAGTCTGTTTTATAAGATAAATAATGAGTATAAATTCAATATTGCGATAAGATATCAAGATGAAGATTATAATAAACTTTATCCTTTATTAAAGTATATTAATGATTATTTTGCCGAAAGCTTTTCTAGAGAGAAAATTACAATAACGATTGATAATTCTGCACTAGATTATATGTAAATAATTCAAATTAATTTGTATAAAAAATAAATCATATATTTTAAAATAAATGTAAATAAATCAGCTCAAAATAGTTTTAATTTGAGTTGATTTTATTTTTTAAAAAAGCGGTAAAAATTTGAAAAAAACGCGATTTTATCGTATAATATAATGATATAGATTTATATTTAATGACTGGAGGAAGATTGTGGAAATAGAACAAGTTATAAAGATTTCACAACTCTATGATTTTTACTCTGAATTACTTAGTGATAAACAAAGACAGTATTTAGATGACTATTATTTTAATGATTTATCACTAACAGAGATTTCTGAAAATTATAATATATCAAAACAAGCTGTATCTAATAATATTAAGAGAACAATATTAGAATTAGAACAGTTTGAAGAGAAGTTAAATTTAATTAAATTAAACAATCAGAGATTGTTTTTACTAAATGAGATAAAAAAATCAACTACTGATACAGAAGTACTAACGTATGTTGAAGAATTGATAAAACTAGAAAATTAGGAGAGCTTGTATGGCATTTGAGAATTTATCAGAGAGATTACAAAATACAATAGCTAAGCTTACTGGAAAAGGTAAAGTTTCAGAAGCGGATGTAAAAGAAATGGTGCGTGAAGTTAGATTAGCTTTATTAGAAGCGGACGTTAACTTCAAAGTTGTAAAAGAATTTGTTAAGAAAATAAGTGAAAGAGCTGTTGGAACAGAGGTTATGAAATCTCTTACTCCAGCACAACAAGTTGTAAAAATCGTAAATGAAGAATTAGTTGACCTACTAGGCGGATCTAATGTTGAATTAAACCAAGGTGGTAAAATTACTACTGTTATGATGGTTGGTCTTCAAGGGGCTGGTAAAACAACAACAGCAGGTAAATTAGCTCTTAAAGTTAAAAAGACTATGAAGAAAAAACCGCTTCTTATTGCTGCTGACGTTTATAGACCTGCTGCAGTTCAACAATTAAAAACATTAGGTAAGCAACTTGATATCGAAGTATTTTATGTAGATAAAGATCCAGTAGATATTGTTAAGGATGGATTAGCTTTTGCTAAAGAAAATTACTTCAATTATGTAATTATCGATACAGCTGGACGTCTACATATCGATGAACTTTTAATGGATGAATTGAAAGACATTAAAGCTGCTACAACACCAGACGAAATCTTGCTTGTTGTCGATTCTATGATAGGGCAAGAAGCAGTTAATATTGCAACTTCATTTGATGAACAACTTGATATTACTGGACTGGTTCTAACAAAACTTGATGGTGATACACGTGGTGGTGCTGCTTTATCTATTAAATCTATCACTGGTAAGCCAATTAAGTTAGTTGGTATGGGTGAGAAGATGAATGACCTAGAGATATTCCATCCAGAACGTATGGCATCTCGTATTTTAGGTATGGGTGACGTACTTACATTAATTGAAAAAGCACAAGCTTCTATCGATGAAGATGAAGCTAAAAAAATGCAGGAAAAGATTCTAAATCAGAGCTTTACTTTTGAAGATTTCTTAACTCAATTAGAACAAGTTAAAAAATTAGGTAGTCTTAAAGATATACTTGGAATGATTCCAGGAATGGGTAAACTAAAAAATATGAATTTAGATGCTGTTGATGAAAAACAATTTGTCTATATCGAGGCTATTATTAAGTCAATGACAATTGAAGAAAGACAAAATCCTGATATTATAAATGTACCACGTAGAAAACGTATTGCCCAAGGTAGTGGTCGTCCACTTAATGAAGTTCATAAACTTATCAAACAGTTTGAAGAAATGAGAAAAATGATGAAACAATTCGGTGGACTTATGAATGATAAATCTAAAAGAAAGGGTCTTGGAAGAATGTTTGGTGGCAAACTTCCATTCTAGTTAATTATGAATAATATAGTTTTATTCCAACCAGAGATTCCAGCTAATACAGGAAATATTGCACGTACTTGTGTTGGAACTAATACAAGATTACATTTAATAAGACCGCTAGGATTCTCTATTGATGATAAACATGTAAAAAGAGCTGGTTTAGATTATTGGGAACATCTAGATTTAGTTGTTTGGGATAGTTTTGATGAATTTTTAGAAGCAACTAATGATAAGCACTATTATCTTATAACTAAATTTGGAACAAAAAATTATTGTGATTTTGATTTTTCAAATGCAGATAATGAAGATATCTATTTTATTTTTGGTAGAGAGACAAAAGGTTTACCAAAGGAATTTAGAGAGAAATATAGTGAACAAGCATTACGTATTCCTATGAGTGAAAATGTTCGTTCTCTAAACTTATCTAATACAGCTGCATTAATAATTTATGAAGCATTAAGACAACAAAATTTTAATAAATTAAAATAGGATGTGAGGGGAGAATTTAGGATTTTTGTCTTGAATTAGCCCCTCTAAATAAGAATATATAAGGAGAAAATCATGACATTTGTTGAAATTATAGATGATAATAACTTAGTAGAAGATAGTACAAAAGATATGTTATTAAAACTATTAGCCTGTGCTGCTGAGTATGAAGGTGTTGATACTGAGATTACTGAAATGTCGTTATCATTTGTTAGTAAAGAAGAAATACAAGAAATTAATCGTGATTATAGAGGAAAAGATGTTCCTACTGATGTAATTTCTTTTGCTCTAAATGATGAGGTAGAGGATGAAATTGATATAATTGGTCTTGAAGATGAGATTAATTCTATTGGTGATGTGATTATCTGTGTAGATATTGCTCATGAACAAGCAAAAGAGTACGAACATAGTTTTGATAGAGAAATAGGTTTTCTTGCAGTACACGGATTTTTACATTTACTAGGTTATGACCACATGACTGAAGAAGATGAAAAAGAAATGTTTGGTAAACAAGATGAGATTCTTGAGAAGTTTGGTTTAAGGAGATAAGCATGTTTGAAGAACAAATTAAAACGGGATTTGTCACAATTATAGGTAGACCTAATGCTGGTAAATCTACGTTATTAAATAATATATTACAACAAAAAATTGCAATCATGTCAGATAAACCACAAACAACGAGAAATATTATTAATGGTGTGTATACTGATAGTGATTCACAAATAGTCTTTATTGATACACCAGGTATTCACAAGCCAAAACATAGACTTGGTGATTATATGATGAAACTTGCTAGTAGTGCAATTCAAGAATCTGAGATAGTTTACCTAATTATAAATGCAAGTGAGAAGTTTGGACCTGGAGATCAACATTTAATAAACATAGTTAAGGAATTAAATGTTCCAACGTTTCTACTAATTAACAAAATCGATTTAATTTCACCTGAACAATTAATTCAGATAATTGAATTTTATAAAGATTTATATGATTTTGTTGAGATAGTTCCTATTTCAGCATTAAAATCAATAAATGTTGATAACCTGTTAAACACAACAAAAAAATACTTACAACCAAGTTTTAAAATGTACCCTGATGATGTAATTACTGATTCTCCGGAGTATTTTGTTATTTCAGAATTCATTAGAGAAAAAGTATTACAATTAACAGAGCAGGAAATTCCCCATTCGATTGCTGTTGTAATTGATAGAATAGAGAAGCAGCCTGGTAAAAAGAAAAATATTATCGCTACAATTGTTGTTGAAAGAAAATCACAAAAAGGTATGATCATTGGAAAACAAGGTAAAATGATTAAAGAAATTGGTTCTAGAGCAAGATAAGATATAGAGGTTCTTCTAGGAGAGAAAGTATTTTTAGAGCTTTGGGTTAAAGTAATCGATAACTGGAGATCAAAACCAAACCAAATTCGTGACCTTGGTTATAGGGATGATATCTTTGACTAATAGAAACTTTATTACAGGAATTATTATAAAAAAAATAAGATATAGAGATTACCATGAAATATTACATGTTTTAACTGAACAGGGTAATATAGAAAGTTTTTTTTATGAAAATGTCCATAAAAGTAAGAAGAAAATTAAGGTTAGTACACCATATGAGGTATCTATTAATTTTTTTCCTACTAGTGGTATGAATAAAATTACAAATTTGGAAATTGAAAATACATATACCAATATAGTTTATGATGTTATTAAAAATAGTTATGTTTCAAATATGTTGGAATTTACATATTTGGTTAATGATAACTCCTTTAATATTTATAAACTTTTAAAACTTTGTTTAAATAATATTGAAAGTAATGTTTCCGAAAAGATAGTTGTAAGCTATTTTTTAGCGAAGATATTAAAAGAGCAAGGTTTTATGTTTAAATATCAAAAAACAGATCAAACTTATGTAGGATATAGCTTTTTAAAAAATAGCTTTGTTGATAAGTTTAATATTGATCATAGTATATATGGTCTTAGTGATTCACTAGTGAAACTTACATATTATATGACTGTTAAAAATATTGACTTTTTAGAAAGTTTGGAAATAGAAAATAAAGATTTAATTCGATTATTCTCATTTTTAAATATGGTATTTAAAGAATTTGTAGGAATAGAAACTAAATCTTATACTAAAATATTAGAACTAGAAGAGATGCTTGGTTCTAATTAAGAAAGAGGCCATATATGAATAATGCAATAGGAGTATTTGATAGTGGAGTAGGTGGATTAACAGTTGCTCGCGAGATTATGAGACAGTTACCCAATGAAACTATCTATTATTTCGGCGATGTAAAAAATTGTCCTTATGGTGATAAGACAAAGGAAGAAATAATAAAAAATACGGATAGAGCAATAAAATTCTTAATAGATAAGGGAGTAAAGCTAGTTGTTTTAGCATGTAACACTGCAACAGCTGCGGCACTAGAATATCTGCAAAGCAAATATGAAGTACCTATTATAGGAGTTGTTCAACCAGGAGCAAGACGAGCTATCCAAGCAACGGAGAATAATAAAGTACTAGTATTAGGAACAAAGTTCACAGCAAATTCAAAAGTATATGATATAGAGATTGAAAATATTAATTCTGATATTATAGTTTTTGATAAAGCTTGCCCAGCTTTTGTACCATTTATAGAATCAGAAGGAAATCTTGATAAAGAAGCTACAAAAAAATTAATATCTGATACATTAGGTAAAACTAATATGCTAGGAGTTGATACCGTAGTTCTTGGTTGTACGCATTATCCAATATTGAAGAAAGATATAGAAGACTATTATGGTAATAATATTAAAGTTATTTCTTCAGGAAGAGAAGCAGCGCGTGAAGTAAGTACTGTTTTAGGATATGCAAAATTACATCAGAAAAAGTTAAATAAAAAAGAACACAGATTCTTTATTTCAGAAGAGAGTGATAATTTTAATAGCATTGCTTCAAAGTGGTTAAAGAAAGATATTAATGCAGAAGTAGTTGAAATATAGGAGTGATAAAATGAAAGAATTGATTTTAGCATCGAATAATGCACATAAAGTTGAAGAAATTAAAAGCATATTGAGTGATTACAATATTTTAACATTAAAAGATATTAATTTTACTGACGAGATTATTGAAGATGGATTAACATTTGAAGAAAATGCTTTGATAAAGGCAAGAACGATCTCAAAATACTCTGGAAAAGCTGCAATAGCTGATGATAGTGGACTTAGTGTTGAACTATTAGATGGTCGTCCTGGAGTTTATTCTGCAAGATATTCAAAAGAACAAACTGATTCAAAAAATATAGAGAAAGTTTTATCTGAGTTAGATGGTAAGAAATCAAATGCTAAGTTTGTATCAGTTATAGCGTTAGTTAAACCTGATGGTACGGAATTTACTTTTAGAGGAGAATGTCATGGTGAAATTATCTCTGAACAAAGAGGTAACAATGGCTTTGGATATGATCCTATATTTTATGTTCCAAGTTTAGATAAAACATTTGCAGAATTAAGTTCTGAAGAAAAAAATAGTATCAGTCATCGAAAAGAATCGTTAGAAAAATTTTCTAATTTTTTGAAAGAAGAAAATAATGAAAACTAAAATAATACGAGAAGATTGTATTGCCTGTGGTAATTGCAATGCGATATGCCCTGATGTATATGATTACGACGAAGATGGGATAGCGTATTGCATTATCGACGATAATAAGATGACTGAAGAAGTTGCTGAAAAGTATCGTAGTTTAGTCTTAGAAGCAAAAGATAATTGTCCAACTGAGGCAGTTTATGTAGAAGAAGACTAGAAAGGAGAGAAGATTGAGCAATAAAAAAACAAAAAAATCTAAAAAAACAAATGGAACAAAAAAATCAACTAACTCCAAAGGTAAAAAAGGTACTACAAAGAAAAATCCTAAGAAAAATATAATTCCAGTTTTAACTAAAGAAACATACAGAGGATTGTATTTTGTAATTTCTGTTCTTATTATAATTTTATCTGTTCTTCAGATGGGATTTGTAGGTAGATTTT
>CALIWM010000143.1:0-5259 GCA_938046645.1 uncultured Gemella sp.
ACCCCAATGTTTTCACCATATGTTGTACTTGGTGGTCCACCTAAAAGTGATGCAAACATCATTGCTGTTCCATCAGCAAAAATTGAACGGTGTAACCCTGGATCTTTTAGGAAGTTTCTTCCTACAACTTCAGATAATACCATTTGGTGACCGATGTGTTCGTTAATAGTAACTATAGCAATAGGTACCATTGCTAATGCTGCAATATTCCACTCCGGCGTATATGTTACAAATGGAATAGTGAACTTCGGTAAGCTAAACCAAGGAGCATCGATAACCGGTTTGAAATCTACCAGTCCTGCAAATACGGCTACAATGTACCCAAATACAATTCCTAATAATACTGGAATTTGTTTTGCAAATCCTCTTAAAGCTACACAACAGAAGATTGTTGCCGCTAATGTGATAAGAGCTACTAAGAAATATTTTAAGTCATAAACTTTAGCTCCATCTACTGTTTTATACATCGCCATATTGATTGCTGTAGGAGCAATTCCTAGTCCAATAACAATGATAATAGGTCCAACTACAACTGGTGGTAAAAGTTTCAATAGCCAATTTACACCAAATTTGTAAATTAACATTGCTACAACACCATAAACTAAGCTGGCTAAAAATGCACCAAGCATTGCTGTTTCAACACTGTGAGTAGTTGAAAGTACAATAATTGGATTAATGAAGGCAAATGAAGATCCTAAATACGCAGGAATTTTACCTCTAGTTATTAATAAATACGTAAGTGTTCCAATACCTGATGTTGTTAAAGCAGTACTTGCTGGTAATCCTGTTAAAATTGGTACTAACACTGTCGCTCCAAACATTGCGAATAAGTGTTGTAAGCTTAACGTTACCCATAGTGCTAAGTTAGGCTTTTCATGAACATCAAGAATTGGTTTTACTCTTGTTTTTTCTGCCATTCTTTTTCTCCTTTTTTTATATTCAAACTTTCATAATTATATCACATGAATAGTCAATTTGAAAGTGTTTTTTTCTATTTTTTTTAATTTAATTTAAAGTAAATTTTAAATTAACTAATAATATTTCATTCTAAATAATTCTTTCCTTTTGCTTCTTAAATTACCCTAATCTTTCAAATCTAAATTCTAAAATTATATAATGATTATTTTCTACAATCCCATATAAAAACGCAAGATTAAATCATTTAATCTTGCGTTTTTATATTTATTTAACTTCTATATCAAGAATTACAACTTCTTCAACTGGCTTGTCTTGGGCTCCAGTTTTTACAGCTGCAATTTTTTCTAGAGTTTTCGCTCCAGCGATTAAATGTCCAAATACTGTGTGACGGTGATCTAAGTGAGGAGTTCCCCCTAGTTTAGCATACCCTTCAACAGCTTCTTGTGGCCAACCACCTTGTTCAAGTGCTTGTAAGGTTCTAGCATCTACATGAGAATTTTGAACAATAAAGAATTGACTTCCATTTGTATTTGGTCCAGCATTCGCCATACTTAACGCACCGTAGAAGTGGAAGTAATCCATTGAGAATTCATCTTCGAAACTATGTCCCCAGATTGATTCTCCTCCCATACCTGTACCAGTTGGGTCTCCACCTTGAATCATAAAGTCTTTAATTACACGGTGGAAAATAATACCTTTATAGTAACCATTTTTTGCATGAGTTAAAAAGTTTTCTACTGCTTTTGGAATATCTTTTTCAAATAATTTGAAAGTCATATCTCCGTGAGTAGTTTTAATTTTTACTCTAACTTGACCTTTTTTTACATTTTTTGTTAATTGAGTTAACATTATATCTCTCCTTATTATGATTATGAGCTTACCCAAAAATTCTAAAATTTTACAAAGTTCATACGAAAACCATAGACGCAGTGGTTTATTGATATCTAAAACCGCTTTATAAAAGTTTTTTAGATATCTAATAAACTGTGCGGGGGTGACTCGACAAAATCTTGTTTCTCTGAAATCACGATTTTTAAGTCACGCCCTATTTTACTATGCGTTTTTCTCGATTAATCTTTCGTTGATTTCTCTTAAGATATTTTCTTTGAATTCAGCAAAACTTTCTTCTTTTTGATCGTGTGAACCAAATGTTCTAACGTTAACATTTCTGTTTTCTACTTCTTTATCTCCAATTACTAAAGTATATGGAATTTTTTTGCTTGCTGCTTCACGGATTTTATATCCTAGTTTTTCATCTCTATCATCGATAGCTACTTTAACACCAGCTTTTTTAAGTTCTTGCATGATCTCTTTAGAATAATCATAGTGATAGTCATTGTTTACTGGGATAATACGTACTTGGTTTGGTGATAACCATGTTGGTAAATCTCCTTTGTACTCTTCTAATAAGAAGGCAACCATTCTTTCCATTGTTGATACAATACCACGGTGGATAACTACTGGACGATGAGCTTTTCCATCTTCACCAATATATTCTAATTCGAATCTTTCTGGTAATAAGAAGTCTAATTGAATTGTAGATAATGTTTCTTGTTTTCCAATTGCTGTTTCTACTTGAACGTCAAGTTTTGGTCCGTAGAATGCAGCTTCTCCTTCAGCTTCAACATAGTCTAAACCAAGTTCATCAGCAGTTTCTTTTAACATTTGTTGAGCGTTATTCCACATCGCATCATCATCGAAGTATTTTTCAGTATTTTCTGGATCTCTGTATGATAGACGGTAGCTGAAGTTTTTAATACCTAAATCTTTATATGCTTCTTCAATAAGTCCTACAGTAAGTTTGAATTCATCTTTAAGTTGATCTGGACGTACGAAAATGTGAGCATCGTTTAGAGTCATACCACGAACACGTTGTAATCCACTTACTGCTCCACTTGCTTCATAACGGTGCATCATTCCAAGCTCTGCGATACGGATTGGAAGTTCACGGTATGAGTGACGTTCATTTTTATAAACCATCATGTGATGAGGACAGTTCATAGGACGAAGTACCATTGTTTCGTGATCCATCTCCATTGGTGGGAACATGTCTTCTTGGTAGTGCTCCCAGTGTCCACTTGTAATATATAGATCTTTAGATCCCATAATTGGAGTATAAACGTGGTCATACCCTAACTCTACTTCCTTATCAACGATATATCTTTCGATAGTACGACGGATAGTAGCACCATTTGGTAACCATAATGGTAATCCAGCACCAACTTTTTGACTTGTTGTGAAGATTCCTAGTTCTTTACCTAGTTTTCTGTGATCACGTTCACGTGCTTCTTGTAGACGTACTAAGTGTTGTTCTAAATGTTCTTTAGTGAAATAAGCTGTTCCGTAGATACGTTGTAACATTTTATTATCACTATTACCTCTCCAGTATGCACCAGCTACAGATAATAATTTAAATTCTTTAATTTTTGAAGTTGCACTTAGGTGTCCACCACGACAAAGGTCAGTGAAGTCTCCTTGTGTGTAAACTGTAATAACTTCATCAGCTGGAAGGTCATTAATTAATTCTACTTTATATGGATCTTCTTTAAAGATTTCTAAAGCTTCTTCTTTACTTACTTCGCGACCTTCAATTGCATAGTTTTCGCTAATAATTTTCTTAACTTCTTTTTCGATTGCTTTAAAGTCTTCTTCTGATACTTTGTATTCAGCATCAAAGTCATAGTAGAATCCACCATCAATAGCTGGCCCAACACCGAAGTGTACATCTTTACCATATAATCTTCTTAATGCTTGCGCTAATACGTGTGCACAAGTGTGACGTAATACATATAAACTATCTTTATCTTCATCATCTGCAACGATAAGTTTTAAGTGACCATCTTTTGTTATTGGTTTGTTAACTTCGATATAATCCTCATCTAATTTTGCAGAAATCACTTTTTTCTTAAGACTTACACTAATACTCTCAGCGATTTCTAATGGTGTTTTATTATCATATTCTCTTATATTTCCATCTGGAAAAACTAATTTAGCCATATTAAGGTCTCCTTCTTTTTTATATACTTAGTCTAACTTACTCAAAAATTAAAAAATCCCTTCTCTAGCCGAAACTAAAGAAGGGACGAATATTTTCGTGGTACCACCCAAATTCGAAGTAAATTTACTTCCTCTTTGTGAATAAAGCTCACTAACTATGTTAATACTATTGCTAGGTAGTAACATATATCGCTTATAGGTATTTTCAGCACCATACCCTCTCTTAAATAAGTTAAATATATATCTTGTCCTAAGTATATGTTGATTTATTTCATTAATGTAATTCTAGCACAAAGATAGATGAATTTCAAGGGGAAACTCATCTATCTTTTACATTTTATTTATTTTTTCTCCAGTAGCTTCTAATACCACTAAAAGTGAAAATTAGTATTAACACCATAAAAATATAATTTTTAATACTAAAATATTTCGCAGCTTCTGTTTTTACTATCTCTATCTTTTTATCTATGTTATTAGACTTTTTGATTTCTAAATTACTTTTCTCGAATGCAGTTATATCATCATCACTGATTTTAGTATCTTTCAAAGCAATATAATATAGATACTTAGCATCCTTTAATGCTGTAATATCGGTTACTGAAGTATTGGATATATCTATACTAGAAATATTTGGCACATCTTTCAATGCATCTATATTCTTTAAACCTAGATTATCATTTAACATTAATCGATATAGATATTTTTTATCTTTTAACGCATCTACATTCTCGATATTGTTTTTATACAATAGTAGTTCTTCTAAACTTGCTAAATCTTTAAGCGCAGTAATATCGCTAATATTATTTCTATCTAAATATAAAGTTCTCAAAGATTTCAATTCAGCCAATGGTGTTAAGTCTTTAATAGCATTCTCTTCAGCAACTAGACTCTCAAGTTTTCCTGCATTTTTTAAAAATGATATATTATCTAAACCTATACCTGAAATATTTAGACTTCTTAGATTTTCTAGTTTTAAATTATTTGGAATATAATCTTTTAAGACACTGTTCATAGAAATATCTAATGATTCTACTTTTAGATCATTTAAAAAATCTAAATTATTCATTAAATTTTTTCTAAGCACTAATTGTCTTAACTTTGTTAATTTAGCCAAACTCTTTGGATCTTTTATTTTATTGTTAGTAAGGTTTAAATCTTCCAATTCAACTAGTTTTTCTAATGGTGTAATATCTTCGATAAAATTATTAGATAAATTTAGATTTTTTAAGTTAACAGCGTATTCTAAACCTTTTAGAGAAAAAATGTTTTTCCAAGGTAATGACAGACTTGTAAATTGTTCCATCATACCTACAGTTATTTCCTCACCTTTAAAGTCTTTATTAA
>CALIWM010000144.1:0-5261 GCA_938046645.1 uncultured Gemella sp.
ACTATAAGATAGAAGTGGCAGATGCCCTCAATCCCCTCCTCTATAAAAAACAAATAAAAGAAGCCTATACCCAACTGATTGAAGAGGTGATTGAGCCGTTGAGGGTGGGGAGGTAGGAGAATATCGGAGGAAAAATGGCGGATACAATATTAATTCTAGGAAATGGATTTGATTTGTCCATGGGACGAAAAACGAGTTATAGTGATTTCATAGAATTTGCCGATAATTTATTTTTAGAAAAAGTAGATCATTTGCAATCATTTCTTAACAGTAATAATATTGATATTGAGAAATATAAAGATAATTATTATCTCAGATTTATAAATGAGAATAGATCTACCCTTGGAGAAAATTGGTGTAATTTAGAAATCATGATTTCACAACTTGCTGAAGCCATAGATTATTTTAAGTTAAATGCTGATATTTTATATCGTAAGGATGAAAACTCTTTAAGAGTAATCCATGTCGATTTTCTTCAGGGCTCTATGGTATCTCAGGAAAATTTTGCATCGAAGTTTTTTGTTGCTAAAATATTCTATGAACTATTTAATATTTTGGAGTGGAATAAATTAGAAAGAAAGGTAGCTTTATCAAAATTAAATGAGAAATTTATTTATCATCTAGAGTTGTTAACAGATCTATTAGAAATATATCTTTCATATAGAGACTACCTAGATTTTGAGATTAATAAAATAGCTCCAGTAGAAACTGCACTAGATGCAATCAATAATATTTCAGAGTCTAGTGTAATTAGTTTCAATTATACCCATACTCCATATGAACTTTTCAAAATTCCTATAGAAAATACACATTATATTCACGGGGAAATTGATTTAAATAGAAATAAATCAGCAGTAAATACATTGGTTTTTGGTATAGAAGATAAGGAGAATAATGTTAATTCTGATTTAATACCTTACCAAAAATACTATCAACGTGTTGTTAAAGAGACTGGGAATTTATATGAAAAATTTTTTATTTCTAGAAAATTATCAGAGTGGGGTGCAGCAGTTTCAAAGAATATTATTGTGTTTGGACACTCGGTTGATCCACTTGATAAAGAGATATTTGAAAAATGTTTTAAAATAGCTGATTTAAAAAGATATAATTATCGATTTATTTTTACCTATTACAACGAGTCTGCTAAACGCTCTATCGTTAAGAATTTAGCTATCATTCTAGGAAAAGATAAACTTGTTGAATTAACCGGAAATAGAAATGTTGTATTTATTAAAAGCGATGATATTGATGGGATGAGAGAAGTTCTTTTGGATTAAATAATCTTTGAATAGTATGTAACTTGCAATAATATTATTAATACTTTATACTTAGGGGAAATTACAATAAATGGATTTTATAATTACATTTCTTAATTCTCAGTTTATTAGTTCCATGATGGGGGCTTTACTAGGTGCTGGTGTAGCAGTGTATGTTGCGAAGCTTCAAAATAAGCAGCAACTTAAACAGCTACAAGATGAACATAAGTTACAACGAGAATTTTTTGAAAAACAAGAAGAGAACGAAAGAGAACGTATTTTCTTACAATATACAATTGAGCGAGCAGAGCGTTCATATGAGATATTGAGCGATTTAAGAATTGCTAAAAATTTATTTGCAGATGCAATATTTGAATTCGTAAAGATGATCCCTAAAGAAGTAGAATCAGATGAAAATATTGAGTTTGAAAAAATTTTTCCTTTATTATATTCAGATTATTTGCTTCCTAAATATAATTCAATTATAAAATTAAGAGATTTATTATTGCTAACTCTGGTTATACAAGATGATATCGAATTATCTAGGTTAAAAGAAGAGGTTCGTAAGGAAGTTTTAATTTTTGTAGACTATCATAAAAGAATAAGCCAGGTGAAGAGTTTTGAAGATTATCAAGAAGTTACGGATGACTTTATGAAAAAGTCTAAATTAACTGAAAAATGTGATGAGTTAAGGACTTATTTAACTAAGTATATAACAGAAACTACATTTAGGTTAGTTTCTCCAGAGAAAATGGCAGAAAAAATAATAAAACAAGAATATAATGTATCTAATTTAAAATTTAAAATAGCGAGAAAGCAGGATACGGATGGAGAAGCCAAAAATTAGGTTCTTAAAAAATAAACATTCATGGGTAAGAAGTACTTTTGAAGAAATAGCTAAAAGGAGAACTAAAAGTTCTGATAACCCTGATTTACCAAGAATTGAATATCAAGATATTCTTTCTGGAGAAGGGAGATTAAACAAAGAATTAAGTAAAAATATTGATTGTCGCAAAGGAATAGTATTTGAAACAAATGATATTTTATATGGAAAGTTACGTCCATATTTAAAAAACTGGCTACACCCAAATTTTAATGGTATTGCGTTAGGAGATTTTTGGGTCTTGCAGGCAAGAAATTGTGATTCAAAATTTCTGTTTTCGTTAGTTCAATCGCCAAAATTTCAAAGAGTTGCAAATGATACATCTGGAACAAAGATGCCACGTTCTGATTGGAAGACAGTTTCACAGACAGAGTTTAGTATTCCTGCTTCTAACGACGAACAATCCGCCATTGGTTCCCTTTTCCGTACTCTCGACGACCTTCTTGCGAACTATAAAGATAATCTCGTCAACTACCAATCTCTCAAGGCGAGCATGCTTTCCAAGATGTTTCCCAAAGCCGGACAGACAGTCCCTGAGATTCGTTTAGATGAATTTGAAGGCGAGTGGGGTAAGTATTACCTAGGTGATATTTTTGAACAAGTATCAAATTATATTGAACCTTCTGTAGAAAACGAGTTATGGAGTTTAACAGTTGAGAATGGATTAATACCTAAAACAAATCGTTATAAAAGAGATTTTTTGGTAAAAAAGAATGATAAATTTAAAAAGGTTGATGTAAATGAGTTTGTTTATAATCCAATGAATCTTACATTAGGTGCTTTGGATTTAAACGATAATGAAGTTACTATTTCAGTTTCTGGTTATTATGTTGTGATGAAAAATAGAGATATAGAAAAATTTGATAATGATTTTTTAAAAATTCTATTGAAAACAACGTACGCAATTTATCAATATAAACAGTTTGCTACAGGAACTCTGATTGAAAAACAACGTGTACAGTTTCCAACTTTTTCGGAGATTCCATTTTATTTACCGCCAATAGCTGAACAACAAGCCATCGGTGCCTGTTTCTCAAACCTTGATAACCTCATCAGCTCTCACCAAGAAAAAATTTCACAGTTAGAAATACTTAAAAAGAAACTCTTGAAGGATATGTTTATATAGAATTTTGTTATGAAAAAATTTAAAAGATTGTGTTTGTCGTTTTGTTTATCAATTTGTTCTTTTTCGCCAGGTTTAGTCTTGTATCTATTTACTATAGACATTTTTCCCTCACATGATACTTGTGCATGTAGTTTTCTAAAAATAGGGGTGTTGATTTTATTGATGCTTTCTTTTTCTTTTGGAGCCTTACAGTATTTGATAAGATTTAAAGAAGCAAATGATACTGCTCAAGTTGAAAGTATACAACCAGTAGAAAATGAAATCATTCCAACTTACCTAGGCCTTTTTGTAATTATGCTGGGTTTAGGTGAATTAACATTCTTATATCAGATTGTAGTAATAGCTCTCATTTTTCTAATATGGTGGATTCTGATGGAGAGATCGTATTATTTCAATTTGATATGGTTACTTTCATATCGTTATTACAGAGTCACTGATAAAAACGGCAATGTCTTTATTATCTATAGTAAGAAAAAAGATGTTAAAGAAACTGGGACTATAAAAGGACTAGTTAGAATAAATAATTTTACTTTTTTGGAGAAGGAATAGTATGTTTTTAGTAAAAGTTGGTCGGACATATAGAAAATTGGATAACACGGATGATATTTCTGAATTAGTTGCTCCGGAGATTGATTCTGAAAATAGTAGAGAATTTGATCCAGAAATAAAATTAGAACATGAGGAATGGTTCTATATTGAAATTGATGATAAGCATATGTCTATGGTTAAAGAATATGAAGATAAATTTTTAAATACTGCGGGTCTAAATGATGTGAATGAAGAAGAGTTCTCGAAAATTGATTTGATTTTTCGAAAAGTTGAAAATGACGGTTTAGTTTTTCAAAAAATTACACAATCAAAGAGACTGGTTGATAAGTCAATCTTAAAATTGAGACATAGAAGAGCTGAAAGAACAATTATTGAAAATGGTATAGAATTAAAATCTGAGAACGATGCCTATTATGATGGAAATAATAAATTGTACTTTAGAAGTTTTAGGACGATTCATAGCCTATTCAAAGGTATTGATGATTATTACCGTATAGCTAGTCTTGCAGAAGTTGATGAATTAAAAAGAATTGATTTAGTTAGTTTCTCAGATTTTGAAATTAAATCTAATAATTTAAAGATGGTGGCAATTCTAAAAGATGATGAAATTAACCTATCTGATACCTCAATAATTAGCACCTTATTAACATCATATGAACAATATCCAGAGCAGGATTTTAAGGTCTCAGAAGGAAAATTTATTATTGATACCAACAAACGATTGACAAGTTTTTTAAAATTGGCGTTAGGGAGATTATATACTAATCCAATTACAAGTCATCAGATGGAAGCCAGCTCTGCTAGGCGATTACGGAAGAAGGAAAACTGAAGTAACATTCCTTAAAAAATTATCTATAAAAAGGAGCATTCATGGTATCTGTAACACAACGTATCAAAGAAATTAACCAACCTCGAGGTGGCTACTTGCCTATCAAGTTATTTTCAGTAGAGCAGTTCGAAGATCACAGAGTTCTGAACCCAGTAGAGTCTGTATCTCCTAGTTTAGTGGGGATTTGTGTGGACTACTTGACTCGTTTTATGAAAGGGGCAGAAGCCCGTAATGCTTTCAGAATTTCTCTCATGGGAGCTCGGATGGTTGGCTTGGAAGACCTAGCAGAAGCACTGCTCGATTTGGTGACAGGATTGGATGACTTATCGATAGAAAGTGCTTGTCGTTTGGCTTCTTTTGATGTTGTTTATCGTGCGGGGATTAAGTATTATAAACCTTTTGAGGAAATTTCAGTGGATGCCGAAACGATAGAGAATATTCGTATCATGGTAGAACGAAATCTTTGCTTTTTCGACCTCTATGGTCCTTTGGTAAAGGATGGCTTTCATTTTCTTGGGGGTTATACAGACACGATTGATAAGGGTGATGGAGATTTTCTTACCAAGGATACACTGTGGGATTTTAAGGTGACTAAAACAGCTCCCAATAAAGACCATA
>CALIWM010000145.1:0-3894 GCA_938046645.1 uncultured Gemella sp.
CGATTAAGACTTGAGATGATTCCCTGTGTAACTGTATTAGCATATTCTGAACCTAGAGGACTACCGATAGCAATCGCTGTTTCTCCAACACTAAGTTGACTTGAATCCCCAAATTCTGCTACTGTTGTAACTTTTTCTGAAGAAATTTTAACGACAGCAATATCAGAGAAAGTATCAGATCCGACAATTTCACCAGGAACTTTTGTACCATCTGCTAAACGGATGTCGACTTTTGAAGCTCCATTGATAACGTGAGTATTTGTTACAAGATAGGCATCTTTGTCGTTCTTTTTATAGATAACCCCTGATCCCTCACTTGCGATTTGTTGATTATCTGAATCAGAATTAGCTTCATCAGCATTAAATACACTACTTTGTCTACTATTAGAAGAATAAGTAATGATTGAGACAACAGCATCCTTAACTTTATTTACTGCTTGAGTGGTTGAATTTTCATTCTTATAGGATGTTTGAGTGACAGTGCCAGAATTATTATTCGTAGCTTGACTTCCTTGTTTTTGTGAAAGTTGTAGTGTTACAAAACTTCCCAAAGCTCCACTTAAAAATCCGATGAGAACAATTACAAAAAATGTAACTCCTTTTTTGTAAAGTGTTTGTAAGTGTTTCATAAACGCCTCCAATTATTTGTTATTTAATTAAAGTATAAACCTATTAACTTAATTCAAACTTAAAAGTTTAAAGTTTTACACAAGTTGTGGATAACTCGCTTTATTCTGTGAATTTGCTAGAAATTTAGGATGATTTTTATGTGTATAAGATGTGAAATGAAGTGTGGATATGATAGAATAGAAGAATGAAAATAAAAATTGTAACAGTAGGAAAATTAAAAGAGAGATACTTAAAAGATGGAATCGCTGAATATACCAAACGAATTTCACGTTTTGCCAAATTAGAAATGATTGAGCTCACTGATGAGAAGACACCTGACAAAGCCAGTGAATTAGAAAATCAAAAAATCTTGGAAACAGAAGGTGAAAGAATTCTTTCTAAGGTTGGAGAAAGAGACTTTGTCGTTGTACTAGCCATTGAAGGAAAAACACTCTCCTCAGAGGAATTTAGTAAGCAACTAGAGCAAGCTTCTATCAAAGGATATTCAACACTTACTTTTATCATTGGAGGGAGTTTGGGTCTAGCTCCTGTTGTAAAAAATAGGGCCAATCTTTCTGTCAGTTTTGGACGTCTGACATTACCACATCAATTAATGAGATTGGTTTTAGTTGAACAAATTTACCGTGCTTTTACAATTCAGCAGGGTTCTCCTTACCACAAATAGAAGATTGACTTAGCTCTTGTTTTTTGATAGAATGGTCATGTTAGGTCTCATAGCTCAGCTGGATAGAGCATTCGCCTTCTAAGCGAACGGTCGCAGGTTCGAATCCTGCTGGGATCAATGTTAGATGCGAAGCTGGGATAAATCCCAGCTTTTTTCTTAAAAAAGTGCGTTTCAGGTGCAAAAATGTACAGTTGGGAAGAATTTTTTCTTACATGGTCTTCATTTTGTATAATAGGTGTGTAAGTTAACTTACAAGAAAAAATAATACAGGAGATTTCATTATGAAAAATACAGTAAAGTTGGAACAATTTAAAGAGATAACAGAGGCAGAATTGCAGGAGATTCGAGGTGGAGATTGGAGAATTTCAGAAACAATTCGTAATCTTATTTTTCCAAGAAGAAAGTAATGAAATAAAGGTAGAGAGTAATGGATTTATTTGGATTAGGGATAGCTATTTTTTATTTTCTCATCATTAGCAAAAGTTATGAATGGATTTGTAAAATAAATAGAAAAGAACAAATTGTTTTTTTCTGTTACACATGTATCTCAGTTTTTATACTTGAAGAAATTATTACACTAGTATTTTCTAATAGTTTTGCTTTGTCTAAATTTTTATTTCCTTTGGTTGTGTACCTTTATTTAAGAAAGTTAAAGAAGTCTGAAAAATACAAAGCTATTTTTATCAGTTTACTATTGTCTTTATTATATCACAGTACTCATACTTTTATATCCGTAACCTTATCTTCTATAACAGGAGATGAAATAGTATTACACTATAAAAGTACATTTCTTTTAGTAGTATTGTTGATGACTTATTTTTCTATTCTAATAATAATTCGTTATTTTCATCTGGATATTAAATATTTTGATAAAGATTATCTGTATCCTTTTTTAAAAAAAGTAATAGTTGCTTTCTTTGGTTTGCATATCTTATTGTTTATTTCAGATATAGTAAGTACAACTCATCATTTAAATAGCTTCGGAAGTATTTTATCAACCATTGTTTTTATTTGCTTGTTATTGATTTTCTTTGCAATGAATTCTCACAAGGTTCAAATTGAAAAAGAGATTGCTCTAAAACAAAAGAAATTTGAACAAAAACATTTACAGACTTATACTGATGAAATTGTGGAGTTGTATAATGAAATTAGAGGTTTTCGTCATGACTATGCAGGGATGCTTGTCAGCATGCAAATGGCGATTGACAGTGGAAATTTACAAGAAATTAACAGGGTTTACAATGAAGTCCTAGTAAAAGCAAATCAGAAATTGAGGTCAGAAAAATATACTTACTTTGATTTAAATAACATAGAAGATTCAGCTTTACGAAGTTTAATTGCTCAATCGATTGTCTATGCACGAAATAATGATATAGAGTTTACATTGGAAGTAAAAGATGTCATTACTAGACTGTCAATAGATTTACTTGATCTTGTTCGTATCATGAGCATTTTATTAAATAATGCTGTTGAAGGTGCTGCAGATAGTTATTTGAAACAAATGGAAGTTGCAGTCATTAAAATGGATTTTGAAACAGTTATAGTTATCCAGAATTCATGCAAAATCACTATGACGCCTTCAGAGGATCTATTTGCCTTAGGTTTCTCTACCAAGGGAAGAAATAGAGGTCTAGGACTTAATAATGTCAAAGAGATTTTAGATAAGTATGACAACATTATTTTAGAAACAGAGATGGAAGACAACACATTTAGACAAATTATTAGATTTAAGAGGGAATTTGAATGAAAGTATTAATTTTAGAAGATGTTATTGAACATCAAGTGAGACTAGAGAGAATATTGAATGAAATCTCGGAAGAATCGAATATTCCTATTTCATATAAGACAACAGGAAAAGTTCGTGAGTTTAAGGAATATATCGAAAATGATGAAGTAAACCAGCTTTATTTCTTAGATATCGATATTCATGGAATTGAGAAAAAGGGTTTTGAAGTGGCACAGTTTATCCGTCATCACAATCCCTATGCTATTATTGTTTTTATTACTAGTCGATCTGAATTTGCTACCTTAACTTACAAATATCAGGTATCAGCCCTAGATTTTGTTGATAAAGACATCAATGATGAATTGTTCAAAAAACGTATCGAGCAGAGTATTTTTTACACTAAGAGCATGCTGCTTGAAAACGAAGATGTTGTAGACTATTTTGATTACAACTATAAGGGAAATGATTTGAAAATCCCTTACCATGATATTTTGTATATCGAAACAACAGGTGTTTCTCATAAACTGCGAATTATTGGTAAGAATTTTGCCAAAGAATTTTATGGAACTATGACAGATATTCAGGAAAAGGACAAACATACTCAGAGATTTTATTGCTCCCATAAATCTTTCCTTGTCAATGTGGGAAATGTGAGAGAAATTGATCGAAAGAATTTAGAAGTTGTTTTTTATGAAGATCATCGTTGTCCTATTACCCGTTTAAAAGTCCGCAAACTAAAAGATATTCTAGAGAAAAAATCTAAAAAGTGATTGACAATTAGTAAGAAATTGATATAATGGTTATATCTGCTACAGATAGATGGTCCGTTGGTCAAGGGGTTAAGACACCGCCTTTTCACGGCGGTAACACGGGT
>CALIWM010000146.1:0-6557 GCA_938046645.1 uncultured Gemella sp.
CAGAAGCTCTTCCAGGCTTCCCAATCGTATTGCACGGTGGTTCAGGTATTCCTGATGACCAAATCCAAGCAGCTATCAAACTTGGTGTTGCGAAAGTTAACGTTAACACTGAATGCCAAATCGCATTCGCTAACGCAACTCGTAAATTTGCTCGTGACTACGAAGCAAACGAAGCAGAATACGACAAGAAGAAACTCTTCGACCCACGTAAATTCTTGGCTGACGGTGTAAAAGCTATCCAAGCATCAGTTGAAGAACGTATCGACGTATTCGGTTCAGAAGGTAAAGCTTAATCTAGCTGAACATTACAAAACAGAAACCTGCCCATTGGGTGGGTTTTTTGGTTGGGAAAAATAAAATAAATGATATAGATTTTGTATTATGCCTTTGATATAGTTAATTTAGCTTAGAGGTAAATATCATGTTTTTTTAATACATTTCCGTTTTTATTATGATGCACTATGTAGTTTTAAAACTTTATAAAGTTACTAGATAGCTAGTTTTAGTGTATTAGAATTATTGGGGTTGAGGTTAGAGATGAAAGATAATACCGTGAGTTTTTTTCAGTATTTTTTATTGCTTGAATAACAGTATTAAGCGAATGTCTTAATTCTCTATATATTTTTCTTATACTCTGCTTATCAGTATCAAGTAATACTGTTAAACGGTCAATACTGATATAAATTGCTTTGTCTAGATTTGATAAATTTGCTTCACTCTGGTACTTGCGTAAAGTTTGAATTTTGTATTGCACAATATACACCTCCTTTATTATTAAATTTGTTAGTTGCTTTTAGTCAGGACAAAATTTTGCTCGAGACTCATTATTCTGGCTCTAGCTCTTGGTATATCTTTTTGCTGGCTGTTAGAATCGCCAGTTTATTGTCAAAGCTAGTATAGCTGCAGCCATCGGGAGATTTCCCTCCGGGAACTCCCTCGTCTTTGTCTCCTATCTTTGACAGTAATTAACGAAAACTTTATCATAAGCTAAACATTGATTATCATAGACTTTATATAACCATTTTGGTATAATTAATGTGATTTTATAATAAAGCTTCAAAATAGCTTAGTAGAGCTTTATTAGCTTGCAATTATACTATTAAGTACACGGCAATATATTACTATTTGGTTATAAATATAATACTATCCTTTTGGTTATAAGTCAATAAAAAAGTAAAGGAAAGCTTAAATATGCTAAAAGATAATTTGAAAAAAGAAAGGCTTAAAAATGGGTTAACTCAAGCTCAAGTTGCAGAAAGATTAGGGGTATCACAAGCTCAATATGCCAGGTGGGAAAATGGGGGAAGAAATCCTAAGTACGAAACAATCCAAAAACTAGCTGATATTTTTAATACTACGACGGAAGCTTTAAATGGAAGATATGATGGAATCGAAGAGATAGTTAAATTGTTAAATGAATACGATTTAACTGTTGAAGATAAAAATGAAATATATAATATGGTAAAGAAATATCTTAAGGAGAGAAAATATGAGTAGTATTTATAATAGATTTTTGCTTCCGATTATAAAATTTTTAATTATTGCACTTGCTAAACTGTGTTTTGATAATTTATTTATGGCTATGGAGTGGAAATATTCTACTATTATTTCTTATGAAGCATTTTTTGTTTTTTGTTATTTTTGTTTTAGATATATAACAAAAAGTAAAAAACAACAAGAAGAGAAAGAAATAAATAGCCAATTTAATTCTTCATTTTTTAAAAACATTCATTATAAAATTTATAATTCGCCATTTAAAAAGTTTTTAAATGATAATAAACTAATATTGGTACTTTTATTCTTATCGGGTCAAAATTTATTGTCTATCATCGAAGTCTTAAATAAAGAAATCTTTCAGATGTTTATAAAAGTATTTTCTCAGAGTGAATCTATACAATCGAAAATATTATACTTGCTATTAAAATTGAGAGAAGACCAAAATCTTATTAATTACTTGTACAGTTGCTATTTCTGTTTTATTGTATGGATTTTTAATAATAGAATAGGATTCCAATTATTAGAAACAGAAACATTAAAAAAGGGGGGAAAGAATGACAAAAAGTCAATTAATTCGAGATATCGCTGGAAATAATATTAGTTTAGAAAATGCACTATTAAGATTAAAAATAATTACATACTCACTAAATAATTTAAGTTTGCAGAAATGGATTGAAAATGAGTTAAAAGGATATAAGAAAGATGATGAAATTCCTCAATATAGGAAAGATATTTCATATGTTATAAGGTATTCGGGAATAAATAGAAATTCTACAGTTAAGTCAGCACCACTGTCAGAATCATTTTTTACAGATAAAACAAAAAAATTTAAAAGCTCGACAAATTACTGACGGAATAGGTACGATTGAACGCAATTTATCAATTGAAATGATTTATGACCTAATTGAACTTGCGCCGATGGTCTATACTGCAAGTAAAAATAGTATTCAGTGTTATGCATTAGAACAAGTCGTAAATAAAGCTAGTTTGGAAAATATCTTAAATAATGTGAAAATAATGTTGATTGATATATTACTAGATTTAGAATCGAAGTTTGGAGAACTAGACCAGTTAGATATTGATGTGAAATGTATTAGTAGTGAGGAATTACAAACAGTAAATGAAACATTGTTAGATAAAATTTATTATGATGGGAAAAGAGAAAACAATGAGTGAGTTCTTAAGTTACTTTTTGAATAATTCGATGTTATTAGGTGCATTTATTTCAATAATATCTTCATCTATTACTCTGTTTATACAAGCATATATTAAGAAGCATTTGATGGAACAAGGGGAAACCAATATTTACTATAAAACAGTTTACAATAAAATTACATCAAACCCTTGGGGTTTTTATAAAGAAAATGATGAACTATATTTTGACCTACCACTATGGATTGAAATTCATAATACAAAAGGAACTAGACAGATTGTGAGAAATCTAAATTTATCTTTATATTCGGCTGGAAAATTTGTTTCTAAAACAAAACAGTCAACGCATTCTGGGGAAACTGTCTTGGCAGATAACGGTTCATATTCATTCTTAGTTGATGCGGGAGAAATAAAAAGATATGACTTAGAATTCATTTTGAAAGGGAAAGATATAGACTTTCATGATTTTGATGAAGTTAGATTATCTTATTTTGATACAAATGATAAGTATATAGAATATAAAATATTTGACATTGAAGCTTCATGGAAACAGTCTAATTATAAAATAAGTGATGATTGGGAAAAGTTACATTAGGAGAAGAATATGGATTTTGAAAAGTTTGAAAAAAATAATAGGTTTCAACTAATCAGAAATAAAATATTAAGAATAAGTGATGGTAAACTAGTAAAACAAGACTTAATCTCAGGATTAATGTTATTAAGTGTAATTGCTTATATGTTAGGAACTATAAAATTTTTCTGGGATAATTTTTTTGCAGTTTTATTTAATGATTTATTTATATATGGAACTGTTTTGCATACTAATATTAAACAACTACTCAATTATTTAATAGGGTATTCTACGAGAATAGATTTAAGTGAATTACCTGAGTTAAAGATTCCAAATACTGGAGATATGTTTAATATTTTCGGTTTCCTAATAATAAGAATAATAATTGTTGGTATTATACTTTTCATCATTTATTTGTTGTTTGCTCAAGAAAGTTTCATTAATCAAATAATTAAAAGTCTTGCAATAATTATCTCATCAGTTATAGTTTATGGTGAATACCCGATTACAATATTCATTGGAGTAATTATCATTTCAATCACTTTAACACAACTTGGTAAAGGGAGTGTATATAGGTTTCTATCCAATATAATCCTATTTCTAGGGCCATTAAATCTTATAGAGAATGATAGATTTGATGGAAAACAAATAAATACGATAAAAACATTAGTTCAAGTTCTGGCATGCTATATAATTTCTTTAATAGTTTCCGTGCTATTTAAACTACCATTTGGTATTTGTCTGTTGTTAGTCTTAGTTTTAGTAATGAGATTCGGCCTACAATTTCAAACAAAGAATCCGCATTTAGAAATTCTATTAAAATCCATTATCTATATTACAGTATTTACTACTGTATTGTTATCTGAACAAATAAAGGATAGTGTAAGCATCTTCACGGTATTATTTGCGTTATATTTTGCGCTGGATAGATTTTTTAGTTTATACAATGAAATAGAAACTCTTGTAAAAAAAGATGAAATTAATTATTATTTGTACTTTGATAATTCATTTGAACTGTTAGAGCAAAAATATTTAACAGATGAATTTTTAGTAGCTACAATTGCTGAAATAGATGAAATAAAATTACTTGGTCAATTGATAATAAGAACAGAACTTGGCATGAAAGATAGTTTTGAAAAATTATTACGTCTAATCGAAGAAAAAAGAGAAAGAGAATATGAAGATTATCGATTATTGATACTATCGCTTGAATATAAAATGCAGAAAAAAGAAAATGAAAAACTTACAATAACAAATTTTATTGAAAACAATTTGAAAGATGTTATATTGTTTGACAACCAAAAGGTACTTCCCATTGAATTTTTAGTTCTCTACGGTGAGGAACTAAGAGTACAAAAGGAGTATGATTTAGCTATTCAATATTTAAAATTTTCAAAGTTTTATAGTTCGTATTATTATATAGAAAGCTATAATGAATGTATAAAAAATATAGATAAAGCACAAAATTAATTTTTTAAATATAAGAATCTTAATTTAGTTAAGTTCATGGTAGCTTTCTGGTAGCTAAAGAAACAAAAAAGACTATTTTTTTCTATGTTTACATAAAAAGAATGTTGATTTATCAGCATTCTTTTTTATTTCAAATGTATTCACAGAATTATTTATAGGGGGGCAAAATTGATATCCAAAGGAGGTAATTTGACATCGATTAAATTTGATGCAATTGCTGGACCAATAGGAGCATTAGCGGGTGCGATTATAGGAGGAATAGGAGCAAAAGCAATTGCGGATCAATTTATAGAAGATGATCGTGTGGAAATGTTTGCCCAATTAAAAGAAGAGTTTATTGATATTGTGATGGTTATTTCGCTATCTCAGAAAGAGTTTAATAAAATTCAAGAAGATGTCTTTAATGAACAATTAGAAAGTTTACTGAAGGACATGTTCCAGCGAAAAGAAAATAGTCGAATTTATGCAAAAGAGTTTGTTGAGGAAAAAGTTAAATCCGTCATAAAAGATAGAAAGCGGGTTGAGTTGGGGGAAATTATTGAGGCTGTCCAAGTAATAAATGATGTTCAAGCCTCATCGGAATCAGGATGGAATCAAAATAATGGTGCTTGGTACTATCTAAATAATAGCGGTTCATTAGCAAGGGGATGGATTCAAGATAATGAACATTGGTACTATCTAAGTGATGATGGCGTCCTAGTAACTGGTTGGTTAAAATATAACGATGCCTGGTATTACTTGAAAGATAATGGAGCTATGGCGACAGGTTGGATTCAAGATTCAGGAAAATGGTATTATTTAAAAGAAGACGGATCAATGGTAACTGGTTGGTACCAAATTGGCGAAAAATGGTACTATTCATATTCATCAGGAGAACTCGCAGTTAGCACTACCATAGACGGGTATAGAGTTAATGAAAATGGGGAATGTATTGATTAAATTGAATATTTGAGATAAAATCACTTTTAATACAACCTGCCCATCGGGCAGATCTTTTTGGTGTTTTAAGTAAACTACTAAACCAGAATTTTTGTTTAAAAGTATGATTTTAAGAGAGAAATCTCTAATTTCATAACCCGCAGGCAAACGCTTGCATTCTAGTTTTTATTGGACTATAATAGGTTGGTATAAAGCCTTCTGTAATAATATTGAGAAGGTGTAGAAAGTAAGGATTTAGAATATTTGTAGTCAAAAATACAATGTTGCTATTCCTTGCGATAGGGAGAGATTTATGGCAATGATAGAAGTGGAACATCTTCAGAAAAATTTTGTGAAGACTGTTAAGGAACCGGGCTTGAAGGGGGCTTTGCGTTCCTTTATTCATCCTGAAAAGCAGACCTTTGAAGCGGTCAAGGATTTGACTTTTGAGGTCCCAAAGGGGCAGATTTTAGGCTTCATCGGGGCAAATGGTGCTGGGAAGTCGACCACCATCAAAATGCTGACAGGGATTTTAAAACCGACATCTGGTTTTTGTCGAATTAACGGCAAGATTCCCCAGGACAATCGCCAAGATTATGTCAAAGATATTGGAGTGGTCTTTGGGCAACGTACCCAGCTATGGTGGGATTTGGCTCTACAAGAGACCTACACGGTCTTGAAAGAGATTTACGATGTGCCAGATTCGCTCTTCCATAAGCGCATGGATTTTTTGAATGAAGTCTTGGATTTGAAGGACTTTATCAAGGATCCCGTGCGAACTCTTTCACTGGGACAACGGATGCGTGCGGACATTGCAGCTTCTTTGCTTCACAATCCCAAGGTTCTCTTTTTAGATGAGCCGACCATTGGTTTGGACGTTTCGGTCAAGGATAACATTCGTCGGGCAATTACTCAGATCAATCAAGAGGAAGAAACAACCATTCTCTTG
>CALIWM010000147.1:0-7453 GCA_938046645.1 uncultured Gemella sp.
AGCTTTTTAGATATCTAATAAACTTTGCGGGGGTGACTCGACAAAATCGATTTCTTTGAAATCACGATTTTTGAGTCACTCCCTCTTCTAATACTGATAATCTTTTAATCGCTTTATTTAAATCATCTTCTAAACTATTAATTTTAGATTTATTCTTCTGATTTTCCGCAATTAAATACCAACATGATATTAATAACATAACATTTAAACAAATTATTGCAAACATACCATTCTCCTAATGTTTATAATTAAAATTAGAATAACACAATTTCTCTTTTTTAACAAGAGGTGCTCTATTCATTAATAATAGATAAAAAAAACCTCATCTTACGATGAGGTCATTATTTCTAAATAAATCTAAAAGAGGGAAAATTTTTAGATTTTATTAATAAATTGCGTGATAATTACCAATTATTAATATTTACGTTTTCTAGCCGCTTCAGATTTTTTCTTACGACGAACGCTTGGTTTTTCATAAAACTCACGTTTACGAACTTCTTGGATAGTTCCGTTTTTAGAAACAGCACGTTTGAAACGACGTAGTGCATCTTCTAGTGATTCATTTTTACGAACTACAGTTTTTGACATTGGATTTCCCTCCCTCCGATACTACAAAATCTTAATTTAATACTTAATTAAATGTTTAAGATATAAAATAAATACAAACATTCAATCAATAAGACTGCTCTTTAAGCAATCTACTTACATATTGTATTATATTCTTACGTTCTTGTCAACCTTTAATAGCAATTTATTAACATATTTCTACGAAAATAACCTTTTCATTTATACATTAACGATACTATTTTTCTGATAACCAATTTTTAAATTCTTCAATAAAATTAGCATAACCTTCTTTATTTTTATGACTAGGTACTTGTGCTAAGAATACTTGATTAGGTAATTTAGTTTGTTCTTTTTTAGTTATTAAAATAATAGCTTTTTGTTGAGAAGCATTTTTGAACATCTCATCTGGTAATGTAATTACCGCATTTAGATTAATATCTTCTTCTAAAAATTTCTTGAAATTGTCTTCAAGCTCAAGAACTTTCTTAGGTACTACTAGTACCCCTACACCATTATCATTTAAGTAATTAGCAGCTTGCTCAATGAATAGTAAAGCATTTAAACTGTATCCTTCTGCACTGCAAAGTTTATAGTTTAGACTGTTATCCTCATCTGCATAATAGCCAAAAGGTACATCACTGATGATAACATCTTGTTTTTTAATATTTAAAGGTTTAAGAGCATCCTGATTAATAATTTCAACATTAGTTTCTAATAAATTGAAAATATTTTGTTGTAATCTAGCATAATTATTATCAACGTCAACAGAAGTTAACTCATAGTCTCCTTTTGATAAAGCTGATAAATTAATTAAGAAGTTTCCACTTCCGCTAGCAAAATCAGCTACAGAAATCTTCTCATTATTGTATAAACACTCTAAAATATGAGATACATACATAGTTATCACTTCTGGTGTAATGTCATAACTAGGATTATTTAACTCTTTAAGAGCTTTTAATAGTAAAAACTGATAAGCTTTTTTAATATCCTCTTTAGAGAAATTGTCGACAATATCAAAATAATCTTCATCATTCTCTAAAGTTAAGTAATTCACTAAAGCGTCAAAATACAATCCTTCACCTTTGTTCTCTTCTACCTGTTTATCTATCTTAAAAAATAATTTTTCTAAATCTGACATGGTTCCTCCTATATCAATATCTATTTATAATTCTAACACCTTACTATTATAACCTAATATTACAAAAGAGTGAACATTTTGTAATTAATTATTTTCCTCATACATACTTCTATCGACATCAACCAATATCCAGTCTCTTGTATCGGCTATTTGTCGTCCATCTTCAATTAGCGTTGTATTAAAGTTAGGTGCGAAAGTTTGAACGTTTCTCGCGCTCACTCTCAGTACATATCCTACCCAATAACCATAAGTTGAATTTGGAGTAATGAAGTATTTATCTGTTGCGTATAATTGTAAGAAATTATCTTGAATATCTTGATCTTCGACTACTATTTCATTCGAAAAACTAAATAATACTTTTAATTTTGGAGCTAATTCCTCTTTACACCAAGTTGTGTCATCTGAAGTTATTCTTATTGTTAAATCAAAAATATTACCTTCTTTTTCTTTGATTATTTCTAAACAATCAACAACATACTTAACAGCGTCATAGCCATATTTTTCTGCTCTTTCTCCATCTAAAAAGTCCGTTCTTCTTATCGCTATTGTTATATTTTTATTGTCAAACTGACTAGATAGTTTTTCTGCTCTTTCTAAAAGATATCCCTTGCAAAATGAGTCCAATATCTCAGCATCATAGTCTTGCCCTGATATTTGATAATAGCCAAATGGTTCTAGCTCACAACCTTGTGCTTTTCCAAATAACTCAGCTGTTTTCGGAAAGAAACTTTGTGCAAATTTAAAATAACCTGTTCTTAGTACATAGCTTTCTTCTATACCAGCTAATCTATCTTTATGTGCCTGCATTAATACAAATAGTAGATTACCAAGTTGAAATCCTCTATCGTTATAATAAACTTTCATTCTAAATTTCCTTTCCTATATTTTTTGTTTTATAAAATATCTACCTAAAAATATGTCCTCATTTGGATATTTGTAGAGATCCTTTATCTCTTCTCCTGTAAATACTTCAGTCTCAGCTATCTTAGTTTTTAACCCTTGTGCTACCTCCATATTTTCTACAACTATACTAGCCAATGCAGAAATCGGAGTAACTTGAAAAATCTTATCGTTCGGATAAATATCTACTATATTCGGTAACTTTTCTAATAACCTTTGAGGTAAATTAGTATGTCCTTCCCAAAGATTAGTATTCTCTATCTTTTTATAATAATTCGTTAGTTCCGGTAATTTTTGAATTAATTCATCAGACAAGAAACTCCATTGATTCGTAATAATATCACTAATGAAACCTTTATTTAAACTAGTTCCATACAAAGTATCTACTAAATAAACAGTGTGATTACTATGATGAACTAGAACACTATCTAGCACCCTTTTCTGAACTTTCCCATATGGTTTATCTTCTTCATTAATAGCAGCTTGCGATGAAATAAGAATAAAATTTTCTGTTTTTACTTCTTTGATTACTTTACATAATTTTTCTATATCTTTGTCACTATTATCAAGTCCTAAATTTGTTTTTAGCTTTCCCGAAGATGGTGCTGCGCAGATAATAATATCATATTCACTATTTAATAAATCTTCTATATTTTTTCTAGTAAAAGTATCAATACGTACATTATCTTTTTTAGATAACTGATTAAATATTTCCTGACCTATTGAACCTGTTGATCCTATTAAAGCAATATTTTTCATTACTTCACATCGCTTTCTATGATAGCTATCACTTCATCATAAGATAGACTTCCCTTATCTTTTTCTGAAATTATCGGTGGTGTAGTCATATCCCAGGGTAAGTTAAGTTTCGAGTCTAATGGAGTAATCCCTAAATATTTTTCTGTAGGATTATAATAACCAGTGACGATATAATTTAATATTCCATTATCTACTAGCGATTGAGCACCATTAGCAACACCTTCAGGAACGAATACTGCCATACCAGGCTTCACATCGAGAGACATTGCCTTTTTATAAGTAGTAGATTCACGGCGTAAATCTACAAAACACATTCTAAAAGTTCCCCATGCAACAGTCATTAGCTTCGCCCATCCTTGACAATGCATACCTCTTAGAGTCCCTTTATTCGACACTGAAACATTATTTTGCAGATCATTATTGAAAAATTCTTCTGGTACTCCAAATTTTATTAAATCATTTTTCTTCCAATTTTCTAGAAAATATCCTCTATCATCGTGGTGAAGTGGACTTGTCAAAACTAACAATCCATCGATTTCATTGTATTCTTTACTATACTCCATAGCTTCTACCTCTTCTTTATATAAGTCTACTTTATATTATCATACTTTTTTTGTACAAACAAGTTGAAGAAAACTAATCAAAAAGAAAGATTCATACAATCAAACTTAATCAATATCCCCAAGGATTTCCTAGGGAATAAAACATTCATTTGATTATATAAATCTTATTTTAAACTTTCTAAAAGTAAACTAAACGGTCTAACTTCTGTTTCAACATCCTTACTCAAATACCTTTATAAATCTTTTTTGAACTTTATCACAGGTATATCCGATATGTTCATAGAATTTATGCGCTTCTTCACGTTTCAAGGCAGAATTCAACCTAATAAAGCTAATATTATTGTCTACAGCATGGTCTTCTAACTTATTCATAAGTTTTCTACCTATTCCCCTACCTTGAAAATCAGGATTAACAGCGAGTCCTAGAATATTTAATCCTAGATCACTATAAAAACTTTCATACACTTGAGCATGAACGAATCCTATAATCTTCCTTGTGATTTCATCTTCATAACCGATAATAATATGTTGATTCTTGTCATTAGTTAACTTTGCTATTTGTTTTTTTACGTTTTCAACATCTACATCGTAGCCTAATGCAGCTTTACAGATTTCTGCAACTTCCGGTGTATCTGCTGTATTTATTTTCCTAAACATATACTCACCTTCTGATTTTATCGAATATTATTTAACGTGCAACTTACTGCAACTTAAATTCTATATTTACTTCACAACTTCTATTAAAGCTTGTTTTACTAAATCAAACTCTCTAGTACGAAGAGTTCTCATATCAAAGATAAGCTCGTTATCTTTTATACGTGTAATGATTGGAATTTCTACTTCTAATAAGCGGCGTTCAATATCTGTCGCACTTAGTCTTGGGTGCTCTAATTTAGCCACAACACTATCTAAGTAACTTGCTGGATAGCTTCCACCACCGACTTCTGCTTTATCTTCAGCTATTGTAATCTTGAAGTCTAAGTCGCTAAGTCTAGTTTTAAATACATCTGCTTTACCTAATAGGCGTTCTTTTGATAATGAAATCATGTGTAATGTAGGAATGTGTTCTAACGCTTCTTTTTCATCTAGATATAATTTCAATGTCGCTTCTAAAGCTGCTAAAGTCATTTTATCTACACGTAATGCACGAGTAAGTTGGTTCTTTTTCATTTTTTCTATATATTCTTTTTTACCAACGATAATACCTGCCTGTGGCCCTCCAAGTAGTTTATCTCCACTAAATGTTACTATATCAATACCACTGTCAAGAACTTCTTTTACAGTTGGTTCATAAGGTAAGCCAAATCTAGAGAAATCGACAAACTGACCGCTTCCTAAGTCGTTTATAGATACTAGTTCATTTTCACGAGCAAGGTAAGATATCTCTTCATTAGATACTTCTTTAGTGAATCCTACAATCTTATAGTTACTAGTGTGAACTTTTAGTAACGCCCCTGTATTGTCAGTAATTGCGTTCTCGTAGTCTTTTAAGTGCGTTTTATTAGTAGTCCCTACTTCGACAGGAGTACCACCACTTAATTTAATAATCTCAGGAATTCTAAATGCTCCACCGATTTCTACTAGTTCTCCACGAGAAACTACTATTTCTTTATCTTTAACTAGTGTATTTAATGTTAGTAGTACCGCTGCTGCGTTATTGTTAACTACAAGTACGTCTTCTGCACCTGTTAATTTTTTGATAATATCAATAAGATGAACATAACGGCTACCTCGTTTTTTATTATCAATATCAAACTCAAGATTAGAATAGTTAAATGCTACACTTTCGATATTTTCTTTAATCTTTTGGCTTAGTAAACTACGTCCTAGGTTTGTATGTAAAATTGTTCCAGTTGCATTAATAACTCGACGTAAAGAATTCTTATCTTCACTTTTCACTATTTGTGTAACTACTTCTACAATATTCTCTAAACTTGGAACTTCATGCAATTCTTCGTTTAATATTTCTTGTTTGATTTCATCAATATAGTTTTTTATCGCTGATTTTACAGCAACTTCACTATACTCTTGAATTAATGATTTCACTTCATCTAATAATAAGATCTTATTTATTGCAGGAATTTGTGATAATAATTGTTTTGACATAATATTTCTCCTAAATCTCTTTTGCTAATGTTTTTATAGCGTTAATAGCGTAGTCTACTTCCTCATCTGTATTCATACTTGAAAATGAGAACCTTACTATCCCTTGTTCTTTTGTTCCCAATACTTCATGCATTAAAGGTGCACAATGTGCTCCAGGTCTAACTGCAATATCATATTCCTCAGCAAGAACATCTGCAACGTCTGAGGCTGATATTCCTTTGAAGTTTAATGCTACTACCGCAGTACGATCTTTTGTAAAATCTCCATAAAACTCTAGGCAATCTAAGTCTTTTAATTCATTATAGAATCTATTCGCAAAGTCGATTTGTTTTTTATAAAGATTTTCAATTCCATGCTTATTTATATATTTTATTCCCTCATGCAAACCTAAGATTCCAGAAGTATTCAAAGTACCCGCTTCTAAACGCAATGGATATTCCCCAGGGTGTTTCTCATCGAATGTTCTAACACCACTTCCACCGACTTTAAATCTCTTAATCTCTGGTTCTTTAAGTCTAACACACAGACCACCGATTCCTTGTGGTCCGTATAGACTTTTGTGACCTGTAAAACATAATACGTCTATTCCCAATTCATCCATATTAATAGGTACTACTCCTGCTGTTTGCGAAGCATCTACAACTGAAATAATATTATGCCTTTTACAAATATCCGTAACTTTTTCTAAATCCACTATACTTCCTGTTACGTTAGAACTATGTGTAATAGCAATCATCTTAGTATTAGGTTTAATAGCTTTTTCTAAATCATTATAATCGATTAATCCTGTTTTACCAGCTTTAACAATAGTATATTCACAGCCTATTGTTTCATGTGCTAAATATATCGGTCTTAAAACTGAATTATGCTCCATAGAAGTCGTAATAACGTGATCTTCTTTTTCTAATAATCCTAAGATCGCAATATTTAAACTTTCTGTAGAATTACTAGTAAAGACAATCCTATCTTCTTCCTTCATACCGAAAAATTTTGCAATGTCACTTCTCGCTTCAAAAACTTCACGGAATGCATTATTCGCTTCATAATAGCTACCTCTTGAAGCATTAGCATACTTTGCCGACGCCAATACCTCATAGACTTTATCGGCTACTTCTTTTGGTTTTTTTAGTGATGTCGCACCGTAATCAAAATAATAACTCATATTACTTACCCTGTCTAAGTTATAAACAACCTAGCTCCCTTCAATATTTATTTCTTAACTAAAACTCTATAATTTTCTAAACGTCTAGTTATACCAATTTTATCCATATACTCTAAAATAGCCATAGAATACTTTCTACTAGAACCTGTCATATCTCTAAATTCTGCTAGTCCAATTTGATTATTTTCCTTACAATGTGCCTCTACTTTTTGAACAGCATCTTTAAATACTTTTTCATGTAAAACCAAATCAGCATCT
>CALIWM010000148.1:0-7450 GCA_938046645.1 uncultured Gemella sp.
GCTTCTGAGTTACAATATTCTACTTTACCAAAATTGACTCAAGAGTTAGAAGAATTAGAAGAGAAATCTAAACATGAAGAATACAAACTTCTAAAACAAGAAGTTACTGAAGATGAGATTGGATTTATCGTAAGTCAAATGACTGGTATTCCTGTAACTCGTCTAGTAGAAACTGAAAAAGAAAAATTATTACATCTAGCTGATACTATTCATGAAAAAGTAATAGGTCAAGATGAAGCTGTAGAGAGTGTAACTAACGCAATATTACGTTCTCGTGCTGGTATTGCAGATCCTAACAGACCGATTGGTAGCTTCTTATTCTTAGGTCCTACTGGGGTAGGTAAAACTGAGCTTGCTAAAGCATTAGCTCTTAACTTATTCGATGATGAACGTAACATCGTGCGTATCGACATGAGTGAATACATGGAAAAACACTCAGTTAGCCGTTTAATCGGAGCACCTCCAGGTTACATCGGATATGAAGAAGGTGGTCAACTTACTGAGAGTGTAAGACGTAATCCATATAGCATTATCTTAATGGATGAAATCGAAAAAGCACACCCTGATGTATTTAACATCTTATTACAATTATTAGATGAAGGTACACTTACAGATTCTAAAGGTGTTGTAGTAGACTTCAAAAACACAATTATTATCATGACTTCTAACATCGGTTCATTAGAACTATTAGAGGAAGTTAAAGACGGTGTGATTTCTGAAGAAACTCGTAAAAATGTTACTAACCAACTATACGGTTACTTCAAACCAGAAATTCTTAACCGTATGGATGATATAATTATCTTCAAACCATTAACACAAGATAATATTAAAGGAATTGCTGATAAACTTCTTAACGAACTTGTTGCGCGTATCGCTAGTAGAAATATTACTTTAACTTATACTGATAATATTTCTAGTTGGGTTGCAACTGCAGGATTCGATATGAAATTCGGTGCTCGTCCACTTAAACGATTCATCCAAAGTCAAATCGAAAACAAACTTTCAGTTGAATTAATCCGTCATGGTATCGAAGATGGAATGGAAATCCACTTAGATTATGTAAATGATGAATTGAAAATTGATATTAAATAATAAGGAATCTATAAATTAGGGGCTAGGAAATTAATTCCAGTCCTTAATTTTTTTGTATGCATAGTGAATTAGTCACAATTTCTAGAGAATCATATATATCCTAATTATAATAATAGAATTTAAATTTAGTGTAAAAGTAAGAAGAGGAATTTATACAATAAATCAAGAGAAACATGTCAATAAAATCTTAAAAAGTACGGTTAGGAAACTTTCAATCTTCTAATTATGAAATACTCATCCTTTAAAGATATAAAAGAATTGATTGATTACAAAATACCCCAATACTTTGTAGTTAATTTATATCGTTTAATACTTTATTATTGATCATAGGAACGTACATACTCTGAAATCAAGTCTTTTCCCCAACCTAAAATAACTTCTTCTGAAAAAAGTTCAATTTTTTGATTAAATTCAGAATACAACACGCCATCTTCTTTATAAAATATACGGAACAATTTTGATATTTTATTTTTAGAATAAATATAATATTCAATATCCACATTGCAATACTTTTCGTTATCTTTTGCTGAATGATAATTAATAGAAATATAAATTCTATCAAATTTTTTTCTGTAAAGAGAATGTTCAATATTATCTTCCACATAGTTTGAAGTATAATCTACTCCATTTTTAGATTTACTTTTATATTCTGTTAATATCGTAGAAATTAAATCAAAATCATATTTATTATTTAACTTTTCTAATGCTTCGACAAAGCATATACTAAAAGTATTAACTAGTAAAGCATTTTTCTCTTTTATTTGTTCTAGATCAATTTTTCTTTTTTCTTCGTATTGTACAACTTCTAATTTTAACCTTTCATCACTATCTATTTTTCATTTTTCAAGAAAATTTTGAATTAAAATAATTAATTCATCATAATCTGGTCTATCATCAGGAATAAAATTTAAACAAATTGATATAATATTATTTGCAAAAATCATATCAGTATTATTAACAAATTTTTTAACTAAATTAAATTCTTTTTTATGCCAAAAATTTGATGTTAAAAAATCCTTGTCTTCACCATTTATCATATACCAGATGACTTTTCCAATAGAAAATATATCTCCTTTATGGTTAATATTGTCAATTCTACCTTTTTCATATTCTGGAGCAATAAACATTCTTGGTCCTATCGCTGTTTCATCTTGAGTCAGTCTTTCTTTTTTATTATCTATATAGCAAATACCAAAATCAGTTAAGAATAATTTATAATTTTCTCCATTTTTTTCATATAAAATATTATCTGGTTTAATATCTCTATGATAAATAGGATTTTCAAATTTTGAAATTTTATTCAACGTATGTAAAATAGGCAATAATAGTTCTAAAGTTTTTCTCACATTACCTTTTGTGTAACCTAATAAATCATTAATATTACCATCATATTTTTCCATTTTTATATATGAATTTTTAATGTCATTAGAATCATCAAAAACATCATAAATTTTTACTACACCATCAATAGGATTATCTTTAAAATATCTCATTATTTCTAATTCTAATTTAAATCTATCTATTTTTTCTTTAGAAGAATTATTTCTTAAATACTTCTCGGCTTTTGAATCTTCAGTAAAATAAATATTTGAATTTCCACCTTTTTCATCTGGTTTTTTATTCATTGTAATCCCCCTTTAATAAATATTATAAATTTATATTATTAAATCTCTTAAATACTTGTTGATAAGTTTTATTTTCTGCTTTTCTCTAGTTTTTACAGAATTTTTAATCATCAATTACTCGCTTAGATATGAATAATATCTTATGTTATCTTATAATTATATCATATTGAGCTGAATATTTATGGAAAATAACAACTTCTACAGAAAAGAAAAATATACTCTTTGCTATAGGTTTAATTTTAAATATAATTTTTAGTGAATAACCTAATAGAATTAAATAAATTTATATAATTTCTAATAACATGAAAATCAGTTAAATTAGAATTCACTATTCAAATTTTAAATATAAATTATTCATTAAGTATTAGACATGAAGAGAAGAATGCTTGAATAATTGTCTGTATATGAGAATTTTTACTTGGGTTAAAAAATGTTATCTTCTAATAGAATCTAAACTAATTCTATTAGAATACCGTAAAATTCTAATATTGTTTATTGTATAATAGTAATCTTTAAAATATTATATTAGAAGTTATATATTTATTTTAGTTGAGGTTGTAATGAGATGAGTTTACTTGTATAATTGTAATATTAGTTATTTATATAAATTGTAAAATAATGAATAGAATAATTTTCGGTATTGAATTTATTCTAGATTTAATCATAGAAGTTTTAATGTATAATTATATAGAAGATAAATAGATAGGAGAACAGTATATGAAAATAGCGGTTATGGCTGGAACACCGATTGATTCGAAATTAGGTGCTGAGTTACTAAATTCATATGGTTATGATGACGTAGTTTTAGTACCAATTTCTAATAATCCAGTAGAACAAACTACGTTCCAAGCTTTAGAAGATGAAGAACGTGAAAATATTATTGTGAAAATTATTGATGAACTAAAAGAGAAAGGTTGCGAGGCAATCTTTGTATATTGTAACTCACTTAGTTCTGTTGTTGATTTCGATAGATTGGCAGAAAAAATGAATATTTCTATTATTACTCCTATGCAGATGTATAGAAATCTAGGTCTTGAGTATAAGTATCTAGCTGTAATGGCGGCGAATTCTCATGGTCTTACAGGTGTTGAGAACAATCTTTATGTCTCAAATCCGCGTCTACGTGTACTTGGATTATCAATGTTAGAGCTTGTTAAAGCGATAGAAGAGGGGAATAAACCTGAACAAATAGTTGATGATTTCAACTTTAAGACACTGTTTAATTATTTCGAATTGACTAATGTAGAAGCAGTTGTTCTTGGATGTACTCATTTTCCTTATATCAAAAAAGAACTCGAAAAAATTACTAACCTTCACATTATAGATGTTGGAGTGTTTATGATAGATAGTCTGAAGAGAAAGGATATATAGAATGCCAACAGGAATAATAATTAATACGATTGCTATATTCTTAGGAGGTATAGCAGGGGCAGTGTTGGGAGATAAATTACCTGAAAAGTATAAAGAACAATTGAATATGATATTTGGGCTTTGTTCGATGGGAATGGGAATAGCGTCGATTGGTCTTATGAAATATATGCCTGCGGTAATATTCGCGATTATTATAGGTACATTGGTAGGATTATTCTTTAATCTTGGGGATTTAGTCTATAGAGCATGTCAAAAAATGCAAAAACTAATGATAAAAGTAGTTCCGAAACCTAATACATCTATGTCAGAAACAGAGTTTTTAGCTACATTAATTACGGTTATTGTACTGTTTTGTTCTAGTGGAATGGGGATATATGGAAGTCTTAGTGAAGGAATAACAGGAGATCCTAGTTTATTAATTACGAAGTCTATTTTGGATTTCTTTACCGCTGCTATTTTTGCTTGTAATCTTGGGTATATTGTTTCACTAATAGCAGTACCACAGTTTGTTATTTTTACGTTTTTATTTTTAACAGCAGGATTAATAGTTCCACTTACGACACCTGAAATGATTAACGACTTTAAAGCTTGTGGCGGTTTCTTAATGGTTGCTGCAGGATTTAGAATATTGAAACTTAAGATGTTTCCGGTTGTAGATATGGTACCTGCGATGATATTAGTTATGCCATTTAGTTGGCTTTGGGTTAATGTAATCTTACATTTATTATAAAATTTATGAATAAAATAAAAGCTAGTTAGAAATTTTCTGACTAGCTTTTTATGTATTTTTTTATAAATTGAGTTTTTCTCAATTGTCGAGTTGATTATTTTCCTTCTAAATAACTTTCGTTTCTTTCTTTTGCTTGTTCGAAGATTGCGTTGTATTCTTCTACCATTGCTTCTGTGTATTCCCCTTTTTCTAGGTCACAGTCTAAACCATAAAGTACTTTTTCTACTCTTTCAAAAACATCTTCAAGTGTGAATTTTTTATTAAGTAGATTTTCTAGTGTTTCCATGCATTCTGGATCAACCTTTGGATACTTATATCTTACTTCTTGATCATCGATTCCAATTTCATAGAAGTCTTTCATGATATTTGCACGTTTTTGTTGATCACCGAAAATACTTATGTAGATTGAAACTACCACCGCTTCTTTAATCTTTCTTTGAGCAATTCCTGCAAATTTTTTCCCATCAATACTAAGGTCATAATCTCCTGGGCAGTATGAATTTGCAATTTCTACCGCTTCAATTTTATCGGCACCTTCTGGGAAAATCGCCTTAATAAATGATGTCATAAGCTCATAACCTTCATTAATAGAAAAGTTTTCTTTTGGCTTGTTCATGACGATAGATAAGTTTAGAATTCCTTTGTCTGAGATAATTCCAAGACCACCGATATTTCTTACTGCTGGAATTATATTATTTCTATAAAATGCGAATAATGCTTGCTCAAAGTATGGTACGCGTGTATCCGGTGCACCGATTATTGCAGAGTTTGGTAATGTATATAGATGTAATATATAATCATCACTATTAGATACTGTGCGTAGGAACATCTCATCAGTAGCAATAGGGATTAAGGGATTCACAATATTTAAAGTTTTATAAACATTGAATTTTCTATTTCGAATAAGATCTAGCATAGCTACTCCTTTAACATGTCGATAATATTTTATATCTTAAAAATTAATACTTTATAATTATAAGTTATGCGACTAATTTATGCAAGGCTTTAATGAATTACATTTTATAAAAAAATGACTCGAACATCGTGATTTTAAGAAATCAATTTTGTCGAGTCACATCTGTGTAAATAATTCTATAAGTTAAGTTTGTAATCCTTGGGTTTAATGATCGGTAAAATTTTCGTGAATAATTTTACGAAGAAGAAACCAGAAACTACTGGAATTACTACGAAGACGATAGCTGCTTTTAATATCTCTAAAGTACTTCCGTCAGTAGTTGCAAGGTGTGCTAATGGTCCTACTAATCCGCTGAATCCAAATCCTGCACTCATTGGAGTACCTTGAATATTTAAAATAGCTGCGAATACTCCTGAGACAGCTGCGCTACAAAGAACTGGTAGCATAATTTTCGGTTTGGCGAAAATATTTGCCATAGAAATCTTCGGTGAACCGATAAAGTGTGCGAAGCAAACTCCTTTCGAGTTAACAGCCCAACCTGCGATTGCAAGTGTAAATCCACATGCACAAATTCCTAGGTTTGCAGCACCTGAGGCAATACCTTCTATATTAATTGCTAAAGCAACTCCAACTGACGTAATAGGTGATACTACAAGACAGGCGAAGATCATAGCGATTAGAATAGTAAGGATAATCGGTTGTAATGTTAGTAGATGTTTAATTCCATCTCCAAGTAATTTTGTCACACCTGAGAAAAATGGAAGGGTAAATCTACCGATTCCACCGATAATTACTAATGTAAGAGGTGGTAGTATAATTACTGCATAATTTTTAGCTTTATCTCCAATTAATAGTATGAAAGCTGTAGCTAGTGAAGCTGTGAAAATCATCGTTACGATATCTCCAGAACCTTTTAGCATTAAGCCTGCTTTATCAGGTGTTGGTATTATTGATCCACCAGCAAATAATGTAGCTAACCCGATTGAAACACTCTGTACGGGTGTGAATTTAAAGAATAATCCGATTATTATTCCTGAAGCCAATCCTATCATGGCATTGGAAATAGTTATTGATAATGATAAAAACGCAAGTGATGGATATAGCTTTCCTATATATTTAAGCAGTTCACCAAGTAAGGCACCTGGTACTAAACATAGAACAGTTCCTAATGCGATACCATTAAGGACGTTCATAGTGAAATTTTTGATAGTAATTTTTTCTTTCATAAACATCATCTCCTTTATGTATTCGTATCCTAAAAAGGTTACTAATCATTATAACGTAAAATATATATTTTGTACATTAAAATTTACTAGTTTTGAAATAATAAATTAGGAAAAAATTAAAAAAACTGACTTAAAATAAAGCCAGTTTATTATTAATATTATAGAGCTGTAAATGCAGCTGTAAATCCAAAAATTATGCCTGGTGAGTTGGCTATAACTATTGGCCAATCACGTTTTTCTCCTAGTAGACCATAAAGTACCCAAAGAGTACAGTTTATTCCTGCAACGAAAGGTTGAATAAAGTCTCCTTTATGACCGTGTATATTTCCTGAAATTTGTGGTATATATGATATATACATTAGCACAGCTGTGAATGTTGCTACCCAACTAAGTATTTTGAAAAATTTTGTATTCATAATTATCCTTCTCCTTTCAAGTATAGAAATATACTAACATATATTAAAGGATTTTTCAAGTGACTTATTAAATA
>CALIWM010000149.1:0-5059 GCA_938046645.1 uncultured Gemella sp.
TTCATGATTAAATGCACTTAACTCAGCAAAAATTTCAACACTTCTAGTACCAACTCTAGAAATATAACTATCAATAATTAATGCCTCATGTCTATGTACAACATCTAAAAATTGATATGTATCAATACTCGCTGTAAAAAATGGTAAATGAGTATATCTGCGAATTACTAGACCTTGTACATCATCTAACCAGTATAATGTTTGACCACCGAATAGAGTATCGTGTCTGTTCATATGGTTTGGATAAATAGTGTGGAAATTCTCAATTCTTGTATCTTTATAATTCATAACTTCTTGCATGAAAAAGTTCTCCTTAAAATTTATTTTACTAATATCTAATGTAAAATTAGAATACATAAGTAATTGTATCACAAATAGATAAATATATTAAGCATCATTTATCATTTTAAAAAAGTAATTTTGGAATAATGTTTTTTTAATATTATTTTTATAATCTTTACATTTTGATAAAAATTATATTATAATAAGAGAAAATACAAATGAGGTGAAGAATAATGAAACATGAAACTATGTTAGAACGTTTTTTAGGTTATGTTAACTTTAAGACTAGATCTGATGCTGCTAGTACGACGATTCCATCTACACCGGAGCAAAAAGATTTTTTACGCATGTTAAAAGGACAATTAGAGGAATTAAATCTTAGCGATATAGAATTAAATGAGGAAAACTGGTTTTTAACTGCAACATTACCAGCTAATACAGACAAACCATACGATAAAATAGGATTTATTTCTCATGTTGATACAGCTGACTTTAATGTTGAAGGTATTAATCCACAAGTTATTGAAAACTATGATGGAGAAGACATTGTCTTAAATAAAGATTTAAATATTGTAATGACAAAAAAAGAGTTTCCTAATTTAAGCAATTATAAAGGACTAACTTTAATTACTACGGATGGGACGACTTTACTAGGTGCTGATGATAAAGCTGGAATTACTGAAATAGTAGAAGCTATTAAGTATTTAAGTGAACATCCAGAAATAGAACATGGTGATATTAGAATTGCATTTGGTCCTGATGAAGAAATCGGACGTGGAGCGGATCATTTTGATGCTAAGGGATTTGCAACTGATTATGCTTTCACTATGGATGGTGGAGTTCTTGGTGAACTTGAATATGAAAGCTTTAACGCGGCTCAAATCACATATAAGATTACAGGTGTAAGTGTACATCCTGGTACAGCAAAAGGAAAAATGAAAAATGCAAATACAATTGCTGCAGAATTGGCTTCATTGTTCCCAGAAAAAGAAGTTCCTGAGCACACAGAAGGATACGAAGGGTTCTATTTATTACATAATATGCAAGCTAGAATTGAAGAAGCAGAGATGGTTTATATAATTCGCGATCATGATAAAGAGAAATTTGAAGCACGTAAGAAATTTGCTGAAGAGGTAGCAGCAAAAATTAATGAAAAATATGGTAATGTTGTGGAATATGACCTATTCGATCAATATTACAATATGGGAGATGTAATTAAAAAAGATAAACGCTGTGTCGATGTAGCGGAACAAGCTATTAAAAATGTAGGTGTGACACCTATTATTATTCCGATTCGCGGTGGAACAGATGGTTCTAAAATTTCGTATATGGGTATCCCAACTCCGAATATCTTCGTAGGAGGAGAGAACTTCCATGGACAATATGAATTTAGCTGTTTAGAACATATGGAAAAAGCTGCAGATACAATAGTTGAAATCGCTAAATTAGCAAAAAAATAAAATTACAATGATTTTTAAAAAATAAGAAAGATATAACTCTATAACGAAAATATTAATCCGGATATTTGTTCGGATATTAATATTGAGGTAGATATTAAATAATGACGATTAAAAAAGTGTTTAATATTTATTTTGAATTATAAAAGAGTTATATCTTTTTTTATATAATAGTATTTTGAAATTTGAAAAAAATGATAAAAAATCATGCATTAGCCTCAATTATATGGTACAATAGTAATGTATATTAACTAAAAAATTGAAATGAAAGTGAGGATGGTTGTAAGATGACTAAAAAAACATTTTATGTTACAACTCCTATTTATTACCCAAGCGGTAACTTACACATAGGGCATGCTTATACAACAGTAGCATGTGATGCTTTAACAAGATATAAAAAATTAAGTGGATATGATACATACTTTTTAACAGGTACAGATGAACACGGTCAAAAAATTCAACAAAAAGCTCAAGAAAAAGGTATTTCAGAACAAGCTTATGTTGATGAAATGATTAAGGATATTAAAAAATTATGGGAAGCTATGGATATTAACTATAGCAAATTTATTCGTACAACAGATGATTATCATGAAAAAGCAGTTGCTGAAATTTTTGATAAATTAGTTGAAAAAGGAGATATCTACCTTGGAGAATATAAAGGTTGGTATTCTATTAGTGATGAGGAATATTTCACAGAAACTCAACTTCAAGAAGTTTTCAGAGATGAAGAAGGAAATATGATTGGTGGTATTGCACCAAGTGGAAATGAAGTAAAATTAGTTAGTGAAGAATGTTATTTCTTCAAAATGAGTAAATATGCTGATAGATTAGTTAAGTACTATGAAGAGCATCCAGAATTCATTTTACCTGAAAGCAGAAAAAATGAAATGCTTAATAACTTTATTAAACCAGGATTAGAGGACTTAGCTGTTACTCGTACAACTTTTGATTGGGGTGTAAAAGTAAAATCAAATCCAAAACACGTTGTATATGTTTGGATTGATGCATTAGTTAACTACATTACAGCGCTTGGATATGCTACTGGTGAAAGTGAAGAGCTATTTAACAAATACTGGCCAGCTGATGTTCAAGTAGTAGGTAAAGAAATTGTACGTTTCCACGTTATTTACTGGCCAATACTACTTATGGCATTAGATTTACCATTACCTAAAAAAATCTTTGCTCATGGTTGGTTATTAATGAAAGATGGTAAAATGAGTAAGTCTAAAGGTAATGTAGTTGATCCTTATATGTTAATAGAGCGTTATGGATTAGATTCAGCACGCTATTACTTATTACGTGAAGTTCCATTTGGTCAAGATGGAATATTCACACCAGAAAGTTTTATTGATAGAATCAACTCAGATTTATCAAATGATTTAGGTAACCTATTAAATAGAACTATTTCTATGATAAATAAGTACTGTGGTGGAGTAATTCCAAAATTTGTTGAGCCAACTACGGAATTTGATAATGAATTAATAGCTCTATCAAAAGAGGTTATTGCAGAATATGAAGAGTATATGGAAAACATGCAGTTTTCTAAAGCTTTAGAATCAGTGTGGAAATTCATTTCTAGAACTAACAAATATATTGATCAAACTACACCTTGGATTTTAGCAAAAGATGAAGCAAATCAACCTGAATTAGATAAGGTTATGAACTACTTAGCGGAAAGTCTTCGTATAGCGACAATCTTAATAGCGCCTGCTTTAACAAAAGCACCAACAGAAATTGCTAAGCAATTAGGAATTAGAGAAGACTTATTAGTGTTTGAATCTGCTAAAACTTTTGGAGTATTTGATGGAACTGTAAAAGTTGTAGAAAAACCAACTCCAATTTTCCCTAGATTTGATAAAGAGGTTGAAGTAGAATACATTAAAGAACAAATGTCACCTAAGGCGCTTGAGAACTTAGAAACAGAATCTAAAGAGGAAAATGAAGATACTTATGTTGAGCTTGCTGAAGAAATCACAATTGATAAATTCTTTGAAACTTCTTTAAGGGTAGCAGAAGTATTAGAATGTGAAAAAGTTAAGAAAAGTTCAAAATTATTAAAATTCAAACTTGATTTAGGAAATCACCAAAGACAAATAGTATCTGGTATTGCTAAATACTATGATCCAGCAGAATTAGTAGGTAAAAAAGTTGCTGTTGTAGCTAACTTAAAACCAGTTAAACTATGTGGTGAATTAAGTGAGGGAATGATTTTATCAGCAGAAAAAGATGGTATCTTACGAGTAGTTGAAATTAATGTAGAAATTCCTAACGGAGCAGAAATTAGATAATAAAAAGAGAGAATGTAGTGAAAACTATATTCTCTTTTTTGGGAATTAAAACAATTTATATGTATAAAGTAGTCCACCTGAGAATTTCCTCAGGTGGACTAAATTAATTATCTCGTTGTTCTTTGTTTGCTTTGGGAGTTAGAGGCGTTTTTATTATCATTACTATCTATGTTTTTAGTCTTAGGCGTTTCTCTATTAACTTCAATCACACGAACCGGATTAACAGGTACGAATGATCCATCAGATACATGATATATTAATCTGTTGTTATTAATTCCGATACCATTAATATTAAGTTGTGCACCATTACCATAGGTAACTCTGACTTTGCTTGCAGCCTCATCAGAATATACATTTTGTGTAGCTAAGAATTTAATCGCTACTGGACGAGAAATAAAGTTTTCAAGTTCATCGTTCTTAGAATCTACTGATACAAATTTTTCATTAGCTGTAATAAATTGACCTTGTAGATTTCCTGATGAAATTTGATACATTAAATATCCGGCAGGTGATACTATTTTGTTTACAGTTAGTTTAGTACCAGGTTCAATAACTTCACCTTGATCTGACCAACTCGCTGATTTGAAAGCATGAATTTTTTTGTTTACTGTAACTTGACGATCTACATCAAATGAATATGATGTAAAAGTTCCAGCAAGTTTAGCAGTGATTTCTTCATCTTGAGCATCAGAATCGATACGAGCAGCTTCTGCTTTTTCTTGTGCTTCTAGAATTTTAGCTTTTTCTTCAGCTTCTTTTTGTTTTTTCATTTCTTCTGTAGTGTCTAGAGCAGTAGTATTAGTTTCTCCAAAGCTTACATAATGTTCTTTAGCTGAAGAAATGAACTTAAGTGTAACTAAGAAACAAATTGATAATAATAATGCTAAGATTATTGAAGTTGCAATTCTAACCTTAATATTTTTGGCTACTTTTTGTATTTTATCATAATTCTCAACTTTATTTCTTAAAATAGATTTAGAAATAAAAGCTTTAATACTTAGAAGAGATACCACGAATATATTTTTAGATTTG
>CALIWM010000150.1:0-3535 GCA_938046645.1 uncultured Gemella sp.
ATACCTCTATCGCAATGAGCAGTTGGACTTGGTTATCGTGGTCAATCGTCTCTTAACGGGATTCGATGCCCCTTGTCTATCGACACTCTTTATCGACAGAAAGCCCATGCAACCGCAGGATTTAATCCAAGCCTTTAGCCGAACCAATCGGATCTTTGATAACAGTAAGACTTACGGTCATATTATCACTTTCCAAAAGCCCCTAGCCTTTAAGGAAGCAGTAGATAATGCCCTCAAGCTCTACTCAAATGGTGGAGAAAACGAGGTTCTAGCTCCTAGCTGGGAAGAGGAAAAGAGAAACTTTTTGCGGAGTTGCAGTGACTTCCAAAATCTCATCACCGATAATCCAGAGGAAGGTCTTCAAATCGAGCAAATCTCTACACCTGAATTGAGAAAGCTCGCCAAGGCCTATCAAGTCTTTGATAAATACCTAGCTTCTATCCGAGTTTATAAAGAGTATGATGAAGAAGAAATCTACGCCCAGACAGGACTAAGCGCAGAAGAATTGGAAACATATCTTGGCTTTTATCAAAATATCCTGGCAGAATTAAAAAGTCGAAGAGATGATGATGGTGAGGATGGGGAGCCCCTTGATATTCACTATGAACTAGAGTCTATCCAAGTGGATGAGATTAACTATGCCTATATCCTAACCTTAATCCAAAGCCTGATCGAGCAAGGTCAGAGTCAAGAAAAGAACCTAAGCGCTCAAGATAGAGAAGCAGTGGATACCTATATTCAGAGCCTTGAGAAGACCAATCCAAATCTTGCCCATATCATCACTGAACTATGGAAGGAAGTACAGGACAAGCCAGAAAGTTATCGTGGTCAGTCCATTGCCAATATCTTGGATCAGATGATCGAGGCGGTTATCCAGCAACATATCCAAGTCTTTAGCAAACGTTGGTATGTCGGAGAGGATGAACTCCGTTACTATGTCGAACACTACCGCAAGGGAGCTAAAAAACAACTAGGAGAAAGCCAACTGACCAAGAGTCAGCGCTACAAGGACTATAAAGTTGAGGTGTCAGATGCCCTCAACCCACTCAGCTACAAAAAACAAATCAAAGAAGCCTATACCCAACTGATAGAAGAGGTGATTGAACCATTGAGAGTGGGAAGGTAGTAGTAATTATCATTGACTTGAGGGAACTCTTTTATCAAACTTATAAATTAATCTCATAATCTGAATAATTCATTTGTATAGAAGATAAGTAAAATTAAGGATAATACTATACAATTGATTGAGAAAAAAGAAATTTCAAGTGATCAAGAGTATGAGAGTGTATTACTAAGATGGGAGTATGTACTATGGAAATTGATAAACATATTTTAGTTATTGATAAAAATATTTGCAAGAATATTAAACTCATAAAGGAGACTGGAGAACGGGGCTTTTTTTCACAAAATATTATGAATGAGCTGAGGAATTTTGTAGAACATATCGCCCTTAAAATATATAATCATGATAACGATGTAGACCTAGAATGGAACTATGATAATTTGGATTTAGGAAAAAAATATATTTATGAAAATAGTAACTATATTTTTTTAAGGAAGTTTCATAAATTTCTTCAACCCTCAGCATCGCATTATACCCTTGATGAGAATAATTCAGAGAGATTAATGATTAAATATTATGAATATCTACTTAGAATTAAAAAAGTTTTGAAAAATACATATGGATTTAATGTATTAGAAAATCTTAATGATTTTCCACTTTTTATGGATACAATGTCTGAGGAATATTATTCTAAAATCGCTAATGTAATTGACAATCCTGTTTATCCTATTTCTTTTAATGAAAGATACTACATTCAGAAAATCAAGCCATTTTTCATTAATCAAAATATTTATTATGAAGTGACATATACTAGTACAGATGGCAACCATAATAAGTTTGAAAGAATCACAGCATATACCAATAAGGAGATACTGTCCAATTATGCAACAAAACTATATATTCGAACAGAAAAAATAAATATATATGGTTCACCTCTCACAATATTAGTAATTGAAGATTGGGAAGTCTCCATTCGTCCGTGCGAATTTAATTCTTTAAGTTCTATCCTAAAAACAGGGAGTGATGAGGTTAAGTCCTCACACTCAGAATATGAGATTTTAATGGCTTTTATGAAAAGATATCAAATGAACTTAGTTGATATTATAGAATTAAATCAAGAATTATATCAAAAAACAAAAGATTTTATCAATCAAAAATCAAAGGTGTCTTATATTTTCAATATGCTAGATGAAATTAGAATATTAGTTCAGGAAAAAAGGCCAGGTTCAAATATCCTAAAATACTTACTGTTTCATATGAATAATAGGATTTTAAAAAATCAATATTGTTTTGATAGACATCCGCATAATCAGCATAATGGAGGAAATAAAAAATTATCAGGCTTACGATTACAATGGGGTTGTATTCCTTTTGATGAAATGCCATTTTGTACGTCTCTAATAAATCACAACCCTAAAATATATGACTTGTTAGAATGTATTGATGATAATGGGAAAGACGATGAATTTCTAGCTAGGTTAGTAAAAAACAATACTGAAGTTCAGGGGAAACTATATACTTCAATAAAAGAATTGCCGGAAGAATATTCTGAAAGAGTTGAGGAATTAGTGGGGCAGTATAATAGAAAGTTAATAAACCAACATGCAGGTAGAAAATTAAAGATTGAGAAAGGACAAATTTTTATTTCACAATATGAAACAGATGTCCTTGAAGTTTTGAATAGGTTAAAAGAATTTTCAAGTCGTAATAATACCAACCATACCAAATCAGTAGAGAAGTGGTTAGAAGAAAAGGGACACAATATTGATGATTCTTATAAAAAAGAAAAACTAACTTCACTTTTTTCTAATTCTGCGGTTGCTTTGGTATATGGTTCCGCTGGAACAGGTAAAACGTACTTTATAAACCATATTGCACAATTTTTTAATTCAGCAGATAAATTATTTTTAGCAGTAACCCATACAGCAGTTGAAAATTTGAGGAGAAGAATCAACTCATCAAATTGCAATTTTTCGACAGTTCAAAGTATAATTAAGAATCCAAAAAATAACAAAGTTGAAGAATATGATATATTATTTGTTGATGAGTGTAGTACGGTGAGTAATGCTGACATGGCAAAATTGTTGCAAAAGATTTCGTGTAAATTTTTTGTTTTAGTGGGTGATGTTTTTCAAATTGAGGCCATTCAGTTTGGAAATTGGTTCGAACTTGCTAAGGAATTCATAAAAGCTGATGCTATAGTAGAATTAAATACACCATATAGAACACAGGATGATGGTTTGATTGAAGTTTGGAATAAAGTAAGAAAAATTGAGCCTGATATTATGGAGCATTTATCCAGAAAAAGCTTAAATTTTCCATTGGATGAAAGTATATTTGAAAAAGCGCATGAAGACGAAATTATTTTAAGTTTGAATTACGATGGTATTTATGGAATCAATAACATCAATAGACTTTTACAAGCAGTTAAAATGTGTTCAAATGGGTTAGTAGAAAAAGAAGACTTACCTG
>CALIWM010000151.1:0-4122 GCA_938046645.1 uncultured Gemella sp.
GGATATAAATAACATTATTCACACCTATTTTACCGAATAGGTGTTTTTTTGTGCTAAATAGATTACTTCAAAAAACTTTTAAGCTTATTATTAACCGATTAGCTTAAATTTCATGCAAATTAGCTTAATCAAAGAGATTGGATTACATTTTATTATACAATGGATTCATGAATAATTTAAAAGAAACAAATATTAGAAAAGCCATTTGGCATATTAGACGTCACCTAAACGAACTATTAAACTCACAAGATGAAAAATATAGGAATCATGAAATGTTTCATCTAAGATCTAGTATTGAATGTTTAGAACGTGTAATGAACAACGAAAAACCCTATCCACCTATGGATAGGGAAGAAGTGTTTTAAAATTAATCGTATCTATCATAAAACTAGGTTTATGAGCCATTTATGAATTAATTTTACTTTTCGATATCTAATACTTCTATCTCACTTCATTACGACATAATCCGAACTCATGGTATATTAATTCTATCCAGCTTAATCAGACAATTCCAATTTTAATAAAATAGTACTAATTAATTTCAGACAATTTAACATCAAGTTGACTCTTAAAGTTCACGACATCCTTCTCGATCAATTTTTTGAAAAAAATATCAAAATCTTTTGGTGTTAAAAATGTAAATTTATATCTAGTTAAACTATTATTACTTTTTGAGAATTCATTAAGTAACTCAAAATGCTTTTTAGCTGCTTTATTTTTGCCAATATTTTCTACATCTGGTTCGGATATTTGGGAATCGTCCTTCACTTCTACTACAATGATATTATCACCTTGTTTGATAAACCAGTCAGGATTAAACTGCCCATTTTTGGTGTGTGTTCCTTTTTTCCAGGAGTAATTAATACTATAAAAGTTCATATCATCTGATTTTATAAACGAATCAATACTATTAATAAGTTCCACATCTGTAGTAAGCGCCGTCAAGAACTCTTTCTCTGGATCTCCTGTTGTTACAATACCAAATTGAGGAGTTTTAAAATTGTATTTATTAGGAATTTGTTTAAATTTATAGCCATTTGAAGAATCTGTTAATTCCTTGAAAGTTTCTAAGCTAGCTTTATCTTGAATAAGAGAACCTTCCAAATCTGAGATATAAAAAAGCACCTTATTCATCTTAAATCCACTTATATCAGAAGTGTTTTTTGGTAACTTAGCAGTCGAAACTATATAATATTCCTGCGGTTCAATATCATAAGTAACTACTTTTGATCCATATCTAAAAATAGTACTCATAGACCTTAAAAATACGTCTTTAAGTCTCTTTGTAATATATTTATTACCACTTTTTCTTAATGACTCCTCAACCATGGATCGTATGCTTGAAATTGGCCATTTATTCTGATATTCAATAACATACTCTCTATCTTCCAAGTCTTCAAAACGGCTGTATAAAATATTAGCCATTTCTTCTACACTAAAGAGTTCATGATCATAATTTGTCTTAAACTGTCTATCTGATTTACTTTTAATATCCGTAAGTGTAATTGTGCTCTTGCCAGTCTTGTCATCTGTTGGTAAATTAACTCCATTTTCCCATAGATTATACGTACCCATTTTAAGATACTCTGTAGTGTCAGTCTTTGACGAGTACTTTACATTTGTTAAACAAAAATTATAATCCGAATCTTGATTAACAGATAATGTTATTTTCTGGCGTATTTCAAGCACCTCATTTACAAGTGTTTCAACATTAGAAGACCATTTTTCATGATTAAAAACTGTTACAGTTGGAGTTCCCCATTTCGATGTATTCCAACCATCTGGAATACGCAACCCTCTTCCGAGAACCTGAGCAATTAAGAGTTTTGAATTGAAAGCTCTCTCATCATCTGGAACAATCTGAAACACTCGTTTCACGTCCCATCCCTCAGTCAGCATTGAAACACTAAAAATAAATTCTACTGGATTACCATCATCGTTAACTCTAGACAACTTTAACAGATCAACCGCAGCCTTTGATCCACTATGTACAGAAAGAACTATATCATCAACTTCTGAGTCGGTTAAATTCCTTTGCACTTTTAAAAATTTCTTAAAATCATTAGCCTTACTATCTGCAAGGTTTTGTTTTGATGTCACAATGATAGTAATTGGTTTGATTCTTAGTTCTTTGGGTATTTGTTTTGCAATTTGATTATGTGAATTTAAGATTACCTGCCATCGTTCTTTTTTATCATTTGGAATATCTTCCTTAGAAATGTACTCTATATCTTTGACGAATCCTTGTTCTATTGCATCTCGTAATGAAAAACGGTAGATTACATTTGAAAAATATTCGTTCTCTTTTTTATTTTTTCCTTTAAAAGCAGTACCCGTAACACCAATAATATATTTAAAATTAATTCCGTTGTCCCTTTCATCCTCTAAGAATTTTTTCCACTCATTTGACTCAGAATAATAAACATGATGGACTTCATCATTAAGAACTAGAGTCTTTTCTCCATTCCCCCTTAAGCTATCTATAATAGAATTTCTACTAGATTGCGCTTTATAAATTGCATCTCGATTTTCAATCGCTATAGAATTTTCTACAATAGTACTATCTCCGTTTAAAATTTGAGGAGGCACAAAATTTTGACCTAAAGTTTTAAGCAATTGTTGATTTTCAAGAAGGTCTTTAAATTTTTGAGTTAGTTCTCTTTCGATTGTTCTACTTGGGACTAGCACGAGAACTCGAGATACTTTTTTTGTTGCAAGCATGATAAGAGCTATTGCAAACATAACATATGATTTTCCCGTTCCCGTTGCTAAATCTAAAGTCGCAGATAGTTTGTCAGATGATTCTAAATCGTCTTGCATTTTAGAAAAATCATTATTCCATCTAGCTCTAATAACTTCATTTTTTTCAAAATTTTCTTTTGCTAACGCAGTAATATCTTTATATTCACCTGAATTTAGGAAGCGTAACGCAATTTCTGCTCCGTCTTTTTGATAATCTCTATTTCCAAACAATAATTCAAAGAATTCTTGAAAGAATCCCTCGTCCCATACTGCAGGGTTCACATTTTTACTAACATCTAAAACTAAATCACTTTCTTTATATTGCATCATGATCTTTCTCCTTTCGTTGTTATAAATTCATTTCCAAATTTATCAACAAATATAAACATGGCTTGATTATCAATTTCATTTTCATCAAATACTATAGATTGATTTTCATCAAAATCGTTATGATAATAAACTCTATCCATATCGAATCCATGATTGTCATACGACAAGTCAACTAAAAGCATTGAGAAAGATTCAAAGCCGTTCACATTTTCTTTACCTTTTAATCGAGAGAACGACTCAAATGAGTTGATTCTTAACCTATCACCAGTAATTTCGAAATCAACATTTGGTTTCCTCATAAAATCAAAACCATATGCATCAACAACTGCATTAACTGATTCAGTATCATCTGCTTGTATTGTACCTTTGAAATTTTCCGTGAATTTTTGATACATTGAGTATGGAACCCGTAGAATATTAAAAATAGTACTCCATTCTCCATCATTATCATATTCATCCACCGCAAAAGTAAATTTACCTTGTGGTGCAATAATAAATATCTCACTTGGTGAAGCAGATCCTAAACGCGAATAAATATGTTCCAAGGTTTCTTCTGATATTTTCGCATCTAATACTTTTAACTCATCTGGAGAATAAACTTTAACCGGTGAACCATCCTTCATCCCATCAAAAGAAAGTCCTTTTATCAACTGATGCGACGGGTACACATTGTATAATGCCATGGCAAATTGCTTCCATTGAATACTATCGAAAGCGTTTAATTTTTCATTGTCATAAAGTCCAGCATCATAAACAGCAAAAGTTTTATAGTTATCAATACCTAATATTCTTTTTTGAATTGTATAGATTGACAGTTTACCAGCATCACCGGTAATCCATCTTCTTCCTAACTTCTCGGCTACCGTAGCAGTCGTCCCAGAACCTCCAAAGCAATCCAAGACTAAATCTCCTTCTGTTGTTACTGTCTCAATGATTCTCTGAAGTAATGCTTCAGGTTTTTGTGTAGGATATAATAAAATTTCGTTAGGATTGCTTTTACTTGCTCTTTTTCTGATTGGATTTATATCTAGCCAGTAATCTTCCATTTGA
>CALIWM010000152.1:0-13466 GCA_938046645.1 uncultured Gemella sp.
ATATCAATAAACCACTGCGTCTATGAGTTATCGTATACACTTTGTTAAAATTTAGGTATTTTGGGTCAGCCCCAAAGAAATGTAGTATAAATCAAAAGAAGATTCCATCCAATAAGGACGGAATCTTATTTTTAAAATTCTATTTTTCTTATTTTCTTATCTAATTCAGAGATTGTTCTTGCGTTCATTAAAATCATTAAGAATTTAACTTCTTTTTTCCATTTTTCAATCTCTTGAATTAGGGCGTCTTTTCCTTCGTTTACAAGTATTTCTAAGAATATTTTAGAAACACCAACTGCTTTAGCACCTAAAGCTAGACATTTTACAACATCAAGTGGATTACGAATACCTCCACTTGCGATAATATCAATTCTATCTTTATAAGAGTATGCTATCTCTAAGCTTTCTGCGGTAGTGTAACCTATAGCTTCTAGATAAGTTGATTTATCAGTTCTTCGGCCATTTTCAATTCTTGCGAAGTTTGTTCCACCCATACCGCTTATATCAACTGCAGGGATATTTAGGTCTATTGCTAGTTTAATAGTCGCTTCGTTCATACCAAAACCTGTTTCTTTTAAGATTACAGGAATAGGAGATTTAGAGCTGACTTCTTTTAGGTTAGCGTACCAACTTTCGAAATTATGATCGCCTTCTGGCATAACGATTTCTTGAAGAGGATTAGTATGAAGTTGAATATATTTTGCTTGTGATTTTTCAATTGCTTCTAAAACAAGTTTTGGATCTTTATCTAAGCCTAAGTTTACTGAATATCCTTTTGGATAAGCCTCTTCGTCCTCTTTACTCTTAAGAGCAGGAGAGTATGATCCTGGGAAAAATTTAATTCCACATTTTTCACTAACTTCCATAAAGTCTTGATTAATCTTATTACAATCTTCACCACCAGCTGTAATGGCATTGATAAAGAATGGAAATTCCCAACGGTCACCACAAACTGATGTAGAAGTATCAACATCGTCTAATCCGAAAAGGGGGATACTGTTGTAATCAATTGCGTATGAGTCTAAGCTAGTTACTTTTGTTTTATCAGCAAGCGCCAATCTAATGTGATCTTTTTTTCTCATAATTAATCCTTTCGTAATATATTATAATTTTTCTAAGTTCAGTTGTAGCTGATACTTATCGTTATTTTTCTCAAATCCTAAGACAATGTCACCACTACCTGAACCACTTTGCTTACCAGCTGAATGACTCTTAATATAGTTTTTCATTGCTTTTGTTTCCATTGGTATCTTAGAGAAACTTTCTAAATAAAGTAGGTTTTTCCTAAGTTTTCGTATAGTACTTAAAGCAGATGTAGCATCTGTTTCTTCTAAATTCTCTTTTAAAGTTTTCACTAGTGTATTAGAAGTTTCAACAAAAACTCTAAATTCTTCTTTGTAGTTGTCTTTATGTTTTTTCCACAGTTTTACGTGTTCTTTCGTGTCTACAGCTTCACCCGTCCAACGTGCTAGTATGCTTAAATCAGCTTTTGGATGAACTTTCTCGATACGCAGACCATCCCAATCAGTGTTTATTATTTCTTTAACAGACTTGTCTTGACGTATCATATTATTAACGAATTCAGCATTGAATTTCTCGTAATATGTAATACCGTCATTAATACTCGCAGCAACATCTCCCATAGATCCACTTAGATTGTGTTTGATATTGAATAGGGCAACTAGTTTGAAAATAGTTAAATCGTTATAAGCTACATTTTCAAATGATAATATAGCACGGGCTATAGCCACAAGTACCGCACCAGAAGAACCTAAACCGTATTTTTTATCGTCATTGTGAAGTTCATTATAAATAGTAAGAGAAAATGTTTTATTACAATTTGTATATTCTGTTAAAAATAAAATAAATTGTTGGACAAGAGTGAAGTTACTATTTTCTTCTAATAATCCAACTTTGGTTTTATTGATTGTATCAAAGATGGTAGTTTTATCACTATTTTCTACAAATACTGTAATTTTTTTAGGGACACTTGTTATTAGTGCAGAAGCATAATCCTCTAAAATCGCATATTCACCAGCAAGATAGAGTTTACCGTAGGCTACTCCATGCACAAAATGATTTTTTTCTTCCATAATTTTGAAATTTCCTCATATAATTTGTCTTGGTCTTCCCTTAAGTAAAGTACTTTCACATTCGGGCCAGCATCCATCGTGAAGTAACATTTATAACCTTTAGAACGCAGTTCTTTTACAATATCCATCGCTATATGACTTTCTTCTGTTAGGAATGAAAAGCTAGGAGTAGATGTAGATGTAGTACCATGCATAGCTAAAGCATTACTTTCTGTAATTTCTCCGATTTTTTCGAAATCAGCTTCTTTTAAAGCTTCTTTCATTAACACAAAATCACTTTTAGCTTTTTCAACCCAAGCATCAAATGTTGTTGATGTTTGAACACAACGTTCCATAGCGACACGACTAGAAATTTTCTTTCTATCCTCGTTAACTACAAGAACCATCATTCCAAAATCTAAAGAACACTCTAATTCTTCAACACTTCCATCTTCAAGCCATGCAGCAAGTTTATAGAAACTTCGGCATGAAGAACCAGATCCTTCTTTAGCTATCTCGACTAATTCTTTAGTAGTTTTGTTTAATTTAAAATATTCATTACAAGCAAGAACTAAAGCCATAGTACCACTAGAACTTGAAGAAAGACCTGCAGCAGTAGGCACGGTATTATAACTTCTAATAGTTATGGCTTCACGATTTGCTGGTGTGAATTTAGAGATGAACTTAATCATTTTATCTACTTCTTCTTGACTTTGTTTTTCGTCATTGATATAAAATTCATCAACATTATTGTTATTTTTTTCTATTTTTGTTTTTGATAAAAGATTGTCTAATCTTAAAGAAATATTAGGATTATAAGGTAAGACAGGATCTTTAGATTTTTTTCCCCAGTACTTTACTAAGGCAATATTAGCATAACCTAAACTGTAACTATCCATGATGAATATCCTTTCTCTTTTAATGCATTTTGAATTTCTAATGCATTTTCTTTTGTTTTGCTAAGACTAATGCAACAACCACCAGCACCACCACCAGTTAGTTTGGCACCGACTGCATTATGATTTTTACAAATTTCCACAACCTCATCGTTGCTAGCGTGACTTACCCCAAGTTTTTGTAATAAGTCATGTGCTTTGTACATATATTGTCCGACAAGATCGATGTCTTTATTTTTTAATGGTTCGATTACTAAATCAGTGATTTCACCTAATTCGGCAATAAATTTTTCATATTTATCATAATTATCCGCTATATGCTTAAGAGTTTCTTTAGTAATTCCAACAACTCCTGTATCGATAATTAGTAAATAACTATTTAAGTCAAAATCTAATTCACTAGCTCCTTCTTTTTTAGAAAATAAAAGGGGAGTATCACTAAGTACTTGATTAACATCTATACCACTAGGATTACCGTGAATAAATTTTTCGCATTTATTTGCAATTTCTCTTACATTTGGAAGTTTTTTAGCACGTGCAATAGCGATACTTAGCGCAGCAGAAGATCCTAGCCCACGTCCAACTGGAATAGTGCTAGTTATATTAATTTTTGTTTTTTTATCAATTCCACATGTATCAGCGATAAAACTTAAAATTTCATCACGTTGTTGAATTGTCTCTGTGTCTTCTAATGTAACTTCGACGTTCATCTGTGGAAGGGGAATAGTTATTCCTTTATATCCATAAACGACGGCATGTTCACCGAAGAATATTGCTTTTGCGTGTGTCATAAATTTAAAAACTCCAATTTTTATTTAAGTATTATTTTAAGCTATTTAATTAAAAAATAATTAAGACTAAAAATACTTTTATACGTACAATAATTATACTTTTAGTATTAGTTTTTGTCAAACGTAGGGACAATAAAAAAGATGAAATTATACAGGAAATAACGGTTGTTATAGGGTGTATAATTTCATCAAAATATATTTAATATGTATGACATGGAATACCATGTGGTTCTAAGTGTACTAAAGTTTCACAATAATAGAATTCTTTAGAGAGTGCTTTTTCAATATTAACAGTAATATCGTGACTCTGTTTAACGTTTAAAGAAGGATCAACTGTAACCGTAATGTCGATAAAGTATAATAAGCCATGAGTTCTACCTTTTGTATCGACTACAGAAGTTACTCCGTTGATGTCATTTACAATATTATTAACCTTGTCTATCACTTCAGTATCGACACCATCGGTAAGAACATGTGTAGATTCTTTGAAAATGCTAACTGATGTGTAAATAATAAGTAATCCAACTATAATTGCTACTATTGAATCAGCAATTGGAATACCGATATATGTAGCAATAATACCAATTAATGTTCCTATAGAAACAAATGCATCACTTAGATTATCGAGTGCAGCAGCTTTAAGTGATTTACTACCAATTTTTTTAGCAAGGCGAATATTATAGAAATATACACCAAGCATAATTACACTAGCTATAAATGCTACAACTGCTGATAATATACTAGGTTGTTCAATTGTTCCTGAGATAATTTTTTTTATTGCGTACATTACTACTTCAATTCCAGCGTATAACATAATAAATGAAGCTATTAATGTAGATATAAGCTCGGCTCTAAAGTGACCATAAAGGTGATCTTCATCTGCTGGTTTTCTTGATATTTTCAAACCGATAAGAACACAAACTGATGAAATTACATCGGTAGCATTGTTAATACCATCGGCAACAAGAGCAGATGATTTAAAGAATATACCAGCGCCAAGTTTTAATACCGTAAGTAGCAAATATGATAAAATACTAAGTTTAGCGCCTTGTTCAGCATGTTTTAATTTATCAAAAATTGAGTTGTTCATGGCTTCTCTCCTAAAATAATGTTTTACTATTATAACAGGTTTAAAAAAATTATTCAAGAGAAAATTTGTTATTAACAAAATAAAATTATTTCACTAAGGTGAACTTTAATGTAAACTAGCTCGACCAATAGAATAGTCGAGCTAGGTTACTATATCTTTTTAGAATAGTATTTTTTAAAAGTTAAAAAAATGTATATATAAGAAAGTGCACTAAAAATTCCAAATAAGTATAAGATGTTACTTGATACTGTTACTTCTAGAGAAAGATACTCTGGAAGTAGCTTTAATTTATTTAGAATAGGTATTAGAATAAAAGAAATCTCAAATATAATTAACGAAGAAATATATATAAACCACTTATTTTTATCTGTTTTTTTATAAATTAATAGATATAAGCAAACTGATGATCCTAAAGCTAATAATAATATAGAGAACATTGTTATAATTGGTTGTATAGTTCTAGTGAATACAGTAGGTACTAGAGAACTAATAATTAATATTAGAAGATAAACTAGAGAAAATCTTAATAGTTTTCCTTTATTTTCCTTTGGAAGTTCTACAAGTATTGATGAAGATAATTTGTTTATATCATTTCCAAAAACATCGGTAAAGTTTTTTCCTTGTTTTTGATATAGGATCAAATCTTGTAATATTTCCAGTAATTGAATTTCTAGTTCTGATTCTTTTTTTGTAGTATTTTTCATCCGACAAGTAACTAAAAGTTCTTCATAATATTTCTTATTATCTTCATTAAGTTGTGATCTAAGTTTGTTATTTTGTTTTATTAAGTCAGCAATGTTCATAATTAATCCTCCACTAGACTTTATTCGTTTTCTAAAATTTTTGTTATTGTAGTACTTATATTTCCCCATACATTTTTAAATGAGTTTATATACTCTTCACCATTTTTGGTAATTGAATAATATTTTCTAGGAGGTCCAGAGGTACTCTCTTTTAAGTAACTAGTGACCATATGTTCCTTTTCTAGTTTTAAAAGTAGAGGGTAGATAGTTCCTTGGGCAACCATATCGAGCCCATAATTGGAAAGTTGCTCAGTTATTTCATAGCCGTACATTTCTTTATTTTTTATTAGCTGTAAAATACATGCTTCTAATGTCCCTTTTAGTATTTGAGAAGTGTTTATCTCCATTCTGTGCCTCCTTTCTTAAGTCGCTATTTATTAATATAAAAGATATTAATACATGCTATCTTGTTATACATAATACTATCATAAACAAAGTATCTTGTAAAGCAAAATAGCAAAAGGAAATAATTGAAGAGTATATAGTGAATAGAAGCTTAAGTATAACAAAAATTGTTTGATGATTCATGTTAGTAAAGTTTGACTAACAAAATAGGTAAGTATATAATAAAAATATGAAACAATCTCAAAGTGAAAAAGCCTATAAAATAGCTAAAAAAGCCCACTTAGGACAAGTCGATAAAGCTGGGGAAGATTATATAAAGCATCCTGAAAAGGTGGCTAGTTTTGTAAAAACAGATGAAGAAAAAGCAGTAGCATATCTTCATGATGTTATTGAAGATACAGAACTAACATTAGAGGATTTATATGAGTATGGTTTTTCTAAAGAAATTCTAGAAGCTGTTGATATAATAACCAAAAAGAGGGGAGAAGACTATCAAAGTTACTTAAATTCAGTAAAGAAAAATAAACTTGCTAGAGCTGTAAAATTAGCAGATTTACGTCATAATTCAGACTTAACAAGATTTACAGAGGTTACTGAAAAAGATATAAAGAGAAAAGAAAAATATCAAAAAGCTATTGATTTTTTAAATTCTTAGAGGGGAGTTATTGATAATTAGGTATTTATATATAAAAAAGACAAGGTTTAAAAACCTTGTCCTAATCATTATACCAGCAGCCGGGGTCGAACCGGCACGATGTTGCCATCGCTGGATTTTGAGTCCAGTGCGTCTGCCAATTCCGCCATGCTGGCATATGTATATGATATCATACATGAAAGTCATTGTCAATTTAGCTATTTTTATAAAAACTTGAGAATTTTTAGACAATATTTAATTTAAATTTTAATTATAAAGTTTATACTAAGATAGTAAGACTATGTAAAGTAGTATTGAAGTGTATTATTATATAATTTAATTTATCTTACAAAGTTAAAAATGTAAGGGTAGAACATAAAGCTAGTGTCTACAAGGATAGTCAACTGTAAAACAATGTAAAATAAGTGTTTTTAGTTGACAAATTAAAATATTTTTTCAATAGTATATTGTAAAACTATAATATATGTAGTATAATTATAGGAGTATATAGAATTATAAAAATATTAATGTTATTTTTATAAAGGAGTGTGAGTGCTGGTGGTAGTTACATTGTTTACATCGCCAAGTTGTACTTCTTGTAGAAAAGCGAAAGCTTGGCTTATTGAAAACGGAATAGATTTTGTGGAAAGAAATATTTTTTCAGAAGCTCTGACAACAAATGAGATTAAAGACATTTTGTCTATCACGGAGCACGGAACAGAAGATATAATCTCATTCAGATCGAAAACTTTCCAAAAATTGAATTTGGATATTGAAAGTATGTCAATTCAAGAATTATATAAAGTTATTCAAGATAATCCAGGAATGCTTAGAAGACCTATCATTGTCGATGATAAGAGATTACAAGTTGGGTATAATGAAGATGAAATAAGAAGATTCCTTCCAAAGGAAATAAGAGTAAATCAATTAAAACAAATAAAAAATATGGTTAAGTAAGTACGCCCTGATACTACTTTTTCCGATTAATTTAAAGGTTGATATTAGGTATCAACCTTTTTTTATGGGATGAAATTTAGTGACAATTCTGTAAAAAGTTATACAATAAATAAAAGAAAGAGGTACTTGATGGAAAGAGAAGATATAAAATTTATTACTGGAGAAATCCATTTTTTAGAGTTAGTAGAGAAGAAAAGTTCATCATTAGTTTTTAAAGGACCGAATGAGGAAGAAATTAGCTGTAACGAATCTGACGTAGAAAGTTTAGATGATTACGAAATTGGAGAAGAATATTCAATGTTCGTATACCCTTCACGTAGTGGGAAATTATTCGCGACACCGAATATTCCAGAAGTTACGGTTGGAGATTATTCGTTTAGTAAAGTAGTAAAAGTAGAGGAAGATAGAGTAGGCCTTGATATTGGATTTTCTCGTGAAATTCCACTTTTAGGTGAAGACTTACCGAAATTACGAAGTGTTTGGCCTAAAGAGGGTGACGAATTATTTATTACTTTACGTCGTGATTTTAGTGGACAATTATTTGCACGTTTAGCGACAGAGACTATCGTAGCATCATTGTATTCTAAAGCAACTAAGAATATGAAAAATAAAGATATCGAAGCTTATCCATATCGTTTAATGCGAGTTGGGACATTCCTATTAACAAAAGATGGTTATAAAGTGTTTGTTCATGAAAGTGAACGTGAAAAAGAACCACGTTTAGGAGAAAAAGTTACCCTACGTGTTATCGGTATTAAAGACAATGGAGAAATTAATGGTTCATTCTTACCTCGTGCTCACGAGAGAATGGATAGTGATGGTCAAGCTATTATGGATTACATTGAAAACAACGGATATTGTGAATTTACTGATAAATCAGATCCAGAAGAAATTAAAGCAGTGTTTGGAATGAGTAAGGGAAGTTTCAAACGTGCTGTTGGAAGATTATTCAAGAATAAACTAATTATGATTGAAGAAGACGGGTTATATAAACGTAAAGGAAGATAAGATTATGAAAAAAGTAAAATTAGATAAAAACGCATTATTAGGTGGTATTGTATTAGAAAATGATAAATATCAAGTAGTGCATATGAATCTAAAAGTAGGGAATCAAACAGACTCATATAGCAATGATAAAAATATCTTATTATTGAATATTAGCGGAAAGATTACAGTTTCTTTTGAAGAAGAGGTTGAGACTGTAAATGAATTTGAACTATTAGAAATTCCAGCAGGAGTAGAGCATGTAATAACTTGCTTACAAGATGCGCAGGTTTTTGTAGTAAAACTATAACTTACATAAGGTGGCTTAAATGGAATATCTTTTTAGGCCACCATTATTAATTTTAAAGTAGAGGAATACGATGGAAGTACAATTTTTAGGAACAGGAGCTGGGCTTCCAGCAAAATTTAGAAATACACAGAGTTTTGTGTTTAACTTTATGCAAGAACTAAAAGAGTGTTGGATGTTTGACTGTGGAGAGGCAACCCAACATCAGATTTTAAAAACAAACATTAAGCCAACCAAAATAACTAAAATTTTTATTAGCCACCTTCATGCTGATCATGTATTAGGGTTAATTGGTTTTTTATCTTCTAGAAGTTTTCTTCTAGATACGAATGCTTCAAAGGTTACTATTTATGGACCAGTAGGGATTAAAGATTTTATAGAAAAAAACATGATGTTCACACATTGTTCACTTTCTTATAGCGTGGAATATATTGAAATTTCTAGTGAACAGTGTATAATAGATAATAAAACTGTTACTGTTTTTAGCTATCCACTAGCTCATAATATTGAATGTTTTGGATATAAAATTATATTTAAAAAACAAAAAGGGAGTTTAGATGCAGATAAGTTGAGAAAATTAGGAATTATGCCAGGGCCGTTTTATAGAGAAATAAAGGAATCAGATACTTTTGAATTTAATGGTAAGGTGTATAATTCAAGTGAATTTTTATCTGAAGATAAACCTGGAAAAGAAATCTCGATTATACCAGATACAAGATACTTTGAAGGACTGGATGAATTTGTTAAAAATAGTAATATCATTATTACAGAGTGTACATACTTATTAAAAGAAGATGCACACCATGCGAGAAAAAACTATCATTTGAGCATTTTAGATGTTGAGAAGATGATAGAAAATAGTAAAGTTGAAAATTTATTTTTAACACATATTAGTGCAAGATATGATAGAAATATTGAAAAAGATGCTGTAGAGTCGCTATGCGATAAATGTAGTGTGAGGGTTGCACATGATCTAGAAGAATATACTTTGTAAAGAGATGGAGGAAATTATGAAAATAGATTTAGAAGAAAAAACTATTGAAGTAGAGAAAATATTCGAAGGTAGAGTTCTTGATTTAGAAGTGCATACTGTAACTTTACCAAACGGAGAAACTTCAACACGTGAACTGATAAGTCATAGAGGAGCAGTAGCGATATTAGCACTTACTAAAGAAGATGAGGTAATTCTTGTTGAGCAATATAGAAAAGCTATCGAAGCTGTAACTTTAGAAATTCCTGCAGGTAAGTTAGAGCCTGGAGAAGATAATAAGAAATTAGCAGCTATTCGTGAATTACAAGAAGAAACAGGATATGTGGTTGAAGAAGAAAGACTAGAGAAGCTTTGTGACGTGCATGTAGCTCTTGGTTATAGCTCAGAATTAATCACTATATATTATGTTGATAATTTAGAATATGCTGGAGAACAAAATCCAGATGATGATGAATTCATTAATTTACGAAAATATAAAGTTGAAGAAGCATTTAAACTTTTAGATGATAATGTTATAACTGATAGTAAGACTATGCTTGCATTATCTTACTTAAAAAATAGGAAAGGCGCAAAATAATATATGACTATTTATGATGAGATAATTAAAATAATTCAACAATCACCATATAAACTAACACCTCAAAGGGAAAAAATTGTTGAGATTTTAGTAGAAAACGATGAACAGCACCTTAGTGCAGAAGAATTATACTTTATTTTAAAAGAGAAAACACCAGATATCGGTATTGCTACAGTTTATAGAACTTTAGATATTTTCTATGAATTAAAAATCTTAGAAAAAATTTCTTTCAGTAATGGTGTTTCTAAATATCATTTAAGACAATCTGTTGATGATGAACTACATCATCATTTAATATGTACAAATTGTAATAATATAGAGAAAGTATCGAATCCTATATTTAATAAACTTATTGAATATATGAGAAAAGAATACTCGTTTGAAGTTCAGGATAACTCTCTATCATTTTATGGTACTTGCGCTAAGTGTAAGGATAAAGGTGGAAATTAATGCATTTTGACAAATTAGAGAAGATATTATTACTTATCTCTAGTGTAGTTTATGTAGTATACATCGGGTTTGTTGGAGGTATGATCAATCTGTTTCGAGAATATGTAGGAAATGAATATTTAAGAACTAAAATTGTTGATCAGATTCGTGAACAGACGCGCCTTACTCAAGATAGTGCCAATGTCTCTACAAAAGATATGCATTTTATCTTTCAAATTATGGGGCAACTTGCATGGTTATACTTTGCACTTTTAGTAGTGTTATTGTTACTATTACTTTTTGTGATTTTAAAAAAGGGGATAAATCACAATATAGTGGCATTTCTATTTTTAGTGTATAGTATATTACTATTAATCTTTAGTTTAGGTATATTATTTATTAGCTGTATAATATATTTCTTCTTAGGAATAAGAATAATATTAATACGAAATTCAGAAAAATATAAAAGAGAATTATAGTTTCCGGAGAAAGTCAGTTTCTTCGGAAATTTTTTCATTACTTTTTTTAATTTATAACAAAATAATAAGCATCATGTTATAATAAAATTAGAAAGAGATTAAAGAAAATTAGTAGGAGAAAAAATGAACGTTAGAGAGAATTTTGAGATAATAACAAAAGAAATAGCTGAAACTTGCGAAAAAGTCGGTAGAAATGCTGATGAAGTGAAATTAATAGCTGTAACTAAATATGTTACTGATACTAGAGTTGAAGAGGCGATAGAAGCTGGAATTACTGATTTTGCTGAGAATCGTCCGCAAAATTATGTTGAAAGAAAGAATAAATATTCTAATAAGACTTGGCATCTAATTGGAAGTTTACAAACACGAAAAGTACGTGATGTGATTAATGAGGTTGATTATTTCCACGCATTGGATAGAGATAGCCTAGCTAAAGAAATTGAAAAACGTGCAGAAAAAGAAATTAAATGTTTCGTACAGGTGAATGTTTCTGGAGAGGAGAGTAAACATGGTCTAACTTCGGAAGAAGCAGTTGACTTTATTAAATCATTGGAACAATATTCAAAAATAAAAGTTGTTGGGCTTATGACTATGGCGCCTTTTGTTGAAGATGAAGAAATATTACGTAATTGCTTTAGAAAATTAAGAGAGTTACGTGATGAAGTAAAAGGTCTGAATTTATTACATGCACCATGTGAATTTTTATCGATGGGAATGAGTAATGACTATAAAATTGCAATTGAAGAAGGCGCGACTCATATAAGAGTTGGTACTGCATTAGTAGGTTGTGAGTTAAAATAATAAAATATAGAGGAGGGGCAGTATGTATAGAGTAATAACTGTAGATGATTTAATCGTCACTATTAAATACAGAAGAAAAATGAAAAACATCTATTTAAAGGTTGAAAAAAATGCTGATGTAGTAGTGAGTGCCCCTCCAAGAACACCTAACTATATCATAAAAAAACTTGTTCAAGAAAATATAGATGAGATAAAACTTAGAAGAAATAATATCTTGAAGAATGGTCATACTGTCAAAAATTATGCAACAGGTGAAAAACATTATGTTTTCGGGAAAGAATTAACTTTAGAAGTTAGACTTGGAGATAAAAATAAGGTAACTATTTCTAATGATAAGTTAATTCTAAGCGTTAAAGATAAATACCAAGATAGAGAACAAATAGTAACTAGGGAACTTAGAAAGGTTGTTTATAATAAATGCTTGGAGTTTCTTAGTAAGTATGAAAAGCTTATGAATGTTCATGCTGAACAACTTAGAATTAAAAAGATGAAAACACGCTGGGGAACATGTAATATCGAAGCGAAGAGAATCTGGATAAACTACGAACTTGTAAAATATCCAGTTGATTGTTTGGAACATACTATTGTTCATGAACTTACTCATTTGTTAGAAACAAATCACACGCCAAGATTTTATACATTGTTAGGAAAATACTATCCTAATTACAGAGAAAATGACAAATTAATAAAAGAATTTAGTAAACAACTAATCGGTATATAAAAAGTATAGAAGTATTACAATTTTTTTGAAATTTATTATTAAATGAGAGTGGGTTAAATAATTTTTTGAAACTATTTAACTTACTCTTAAAAACAATAATTTGAATATGTAACGATTGACTTTTTACGCTATTTACTATATAATTAATCAAGAGTTTTTAGTATTTTTATACTAACATTTTTGATGATACTTAAAAGTATTTTTGGAGGAAAAATAAATGTCACAAATTTTAAATAAAGAAGATGGAAAAGTAGTTATCGCTTTTTCAGCAACAAAAGAAGAATTTGCGAAAGGATTAGATCAAGCATTCAAACGTGCAGTTAAACGTGTTAATGCACCTGGATTCAGAAAAGGTAAATTACCAAGAGCCGTATTCAACAAAATGTACGGTGAAGAAGCATTATTCCAAGATGCAGTAGATTTCGTATTACCAGCAGCTTATACAAAAGCTATCGACGAATTAGAAGTTTCACCATTAGCTATGCCTGATATCGATGTTAAAGAAATCAGCAAAGAAGAAGGTGTTAAATTCGAAGCAGTTGTTACTGTTAAACCAAACGTTGAATTAGGTGAATACAAAAACCTTGGA
>CALIWM010000153.1:0-13501 GCA_938046645.1 uncultured Gemella sp.
TGCTTTTTCACTTTCAGGAGAAGAGAGTAGATGAGTTCTTTGAGTTAATAGAGGAGAACATGAGCAAGGTCAATCACTACTTTCAAACGGTCTTTAGGACTTTTCTTAGACACAAGCAATACATCAAGAATGCGCTAGAAACAGACTATTCAAACGCGAAACTCGAAGCGACTAATAAGTTGATTAAAGACATCAAACGGTTGGGCTTCGGTTTTAGAAACTTTATCAACTTTAAGAAGCGTGTCTTCATCACTCTGAACATAAAAAAAGAGAAGACCTATCCGGTCCTCTCTAGATGTTAGCTTTTCGTCACCCACTACAGTTGACAAGGAGCCGAATTATATAATGACGTTGGTTGGAGTGCGTATACTCAAGATTTGGAAGTATTAAAGCAAGCTATATTACAATCGTTAGATGTTATAACTGTTTGGAATGACGATAAATTATTAGGGCTTATTAGGGCTATTGGAGACGGATTAACGATTGTGTATATACAAGATATACTTGTTTTGAATGCTTATCAGAATAAGGGTATTGCAAGTGAATTATTGCAAAGAATATTAAATAAATACAAAAATGTTCGTCAAAAAGTTCTTTTAACTGAAGAAGCTTCTGGTGTTAGATATTTTTATGAAAAGAATGGTTTCGAATCCTGTGATCAGGGATTGTTAGTTGCGCTTGCTAAAATGAACTAAATTGTGATCTTGAGAGTGGCTTAGCCACTCTTTTTTTGTTTTGGCTTTATTGAACGAAAAAAATTGATAAATTTTTGAGTGAATTATCGTGGGCGGATTTTTTTGTGATTGGCACAAAAAAAGGTGTTTTTTGACACGAAGTGTCAATTTTTGCGCTAGCAAAAACAAGCCTCGCAGAGCCCACACTTTACAAGGTAGTAGGGTTCTCCCTTCCTACTAGGAGAACTGCTATTTTTCTGCGCCTATTATCCGGCTAGAAAAACCTCCGGCGGGCTATTACATAGCGAGCGCATTTCATGCAGAACTCTACCCGAGTAGGGCAAGCTGATGTTAGCTTAACCACAAAAAGAGCTGACCATAATATAATCAGCTCTTAAAAATTTATACAGAAACTACTTCTGATAACTTATTAGCAATATCTTCCATAGTTTCCTCTGAAGTATTTAATCCACTACGAGAGGCAAGTAATGGACTTACATCAAAAAGTTCTTCAAATGTTACACCATCTAAAACTGGAATTAATTGATCGCGAGACAGCAGAGCAGAAAGTTCTTTATCCGCTATTCCGTTGCCTTGAATTCGTTTAAGAAATGATGTAGTAACCAATACAATACCAACACGAGAAGCAGCCAGACCTTTATCAATCTCTCTAAGTAAATTAGTGCCCAAAAGAACTTCATTTTCACTAAACCAAACAGACGTGCCATTTTCCACAAGTAAATCAGTTAGATTTTTAGCAGTAGTTTTTCTATCTTCCCAAGCATGACAAAGGAAAATATCTTTTAAATCAGCTGTAGCTCTTTTTTCAACTTCATTACGCAATGGAGTAAGAGTTTTAATTTCTGCTGGAGTATACAAAATAGTAGAACCAGCAGATGACCATTTCGCTCTAATTTTATTACCAGAACTTGAAGAAACTGTTCTGTTTTTAGAAGGACTTGAATAACTTCTACTATAATCGCTGTTACCACTATAGCCATTATAAGAACTATAACCTCCTCTTCGTCCACATACAGGGCAATTAGCCCTCGCATCTGCAGACCTATGTCCATTAACTGGTGCAGTACATTGTGCCATAAAAAATTAATCTCCTTTATTTATTATCATTAATCAAATTAACTTGCCAATTCTACTCTTAAATTACAGGGTAACACCTCAAAAATTCGTCTTGAATAAATTAGAAAATTCCGTATAGTCCTCTGGAGATAATTGACCCTTAAAATAAAACGGACTCACGTTTTCTTGAATAGCGTTTAATAATTCATCAACTTTTTCTTTTGAAGCGTGAAGCATTTCTGTACGAAAATGCATACGGTCATTCTTACTTACAAAAACAGGTTCTGTTGCAAAGTATTCAAAGCTATGGATAAACAGTTCTCAAATTATCCAGAACTTATGAAAAGTGGTTGGAGAGATTGAGTTCTTACAGAATTACTCTAATAATATTTAAACTAAACTGGATCACAAATATTAAGTTACATGATGCCTGACGTTAAGTCAAGTTTTTAGAGTAACAAACGTAGAATTTTAATCTATTTATTTTAAGCACTTACCTTTTCAAATTGATTAGGTGTAAGATACCCTAAACTTTGATGGATTCGTTTTGAATTATTACCAAGCAAGTATAGAAAACGTCATCGGTTCATGCTTTATTTGTATGATATACTAGTTGATATATTGGTCAAAGCTGATAAATATCAATTAGGTTGTTTTAATGGAAATTGGAACAATTGACACAGTTTTTGCGACTTTAGTCGCTTACAAATATGACCACAAACTGACAGAGTCACTTACCTAAAAATATTAATCAATACGATTATCTCAATATTCTCATTTTCATGGATGTTTGACAAAGTTTTTTTGTAAATCTAGATGTTATTTTAATCTCTACCTTTTTCTCTAAATTTTAAAAAATAGTAAAGAAAGCGGATATAATAAAGTCTATTAGGGTACTATTTAATTTTTACTGAAGTTAAATAAGGTTTCATTACATTTCAGTGCACGCTGAAAAAGCTTGATTTCATAGGGTTTTTGAAACATTGAATTTCACTATAAATCAGTTGAAATCAGTTCTATGGCAACCTTTTTGGCAACCTTTTTTGAAAATATAAAAAAGAAAGTCATCAATCGAAGAATAAAAAGTCCTAGATTTTTTCTAGGATTTTTGCTTTCTCTTGGTACTTTTGGAAATAAATGTTATACCATATAACAAAAAACTCTTCCTACAATTAATGTAAGAAGAGTTTCTTTTTAGTTGTTTCTATTATTTAAGTATTGTATTAAATACTTAATTAAATGGTAACCTAAAATAGATACTACTATAATTCCTATTATCCAGATTACAACTGTCATTAGTCCACCCAAGAAAGAAATAAGGCCAGTAATAATAGCATCTCTAGTAAAATAAATAATCGTTAAAGGTATCAGCGCAAGTACGCACCCACAACCTGCACATCCTGGTTCATCACTGACTTCCTGAATTAATATCGCCATGAGTTATATCCTAATTCTTCCTTTTACGTTTCCCTACGCATCCAATCCCTAGTCCTGCAATCATACTTGCACCAAGCAAACCAAGTAACGATTCTTGTGATCCAGTATTTGGTAACGAATTTGCACGTTCAACACGTGAATAAGTGGTTTTACCGTCAACTGGTGCCACTCCTGCCTGCTTCACAACGCTAGTAGAAGATACCCCATCGTCAGCCGTAGGAACAACTACCTCAGATACAGTACCATTGTTGTTAAGAGCGTACTGCTTGCCATCGATAGCGATAGACCCATCAGCGTTCTTAGTTGCTTTAGTACCATCTACTACGTCAATGACATCACCGTTAGCATCGACTACCTGTACGACAACACCACCATTTGCAACGATAGCATCAGCCTTATCTTTAAGAGCCTGCAAACGTGCAACTTCAGCCTCAGCCTTATCTTGTTCAGCTTTCACAGTTGCCAAACGGAGGTATTCTACGTTCTTAGCGTTTGAGTCTTTCTTAAGAGTTTCGTAACGCTCTTTAGCAGTCTTAAGTTCATCAGCGAGTTTGATAGATTTAGCTTTAGCGTCAGCAAGCTTAGAATTCAAGTCAGCCAATACTTTTTCTTTATTAGCCAATTTATCTGCAAGGTCTGCTGCGTTAGCACTAGCAGTAATAAATTTTGTCTTAGCAACGTCTTGTTTAGTACGAGCGTCTGTAAGGGCTACCTGAGCAACTGCTACGGCTTTAGAAAGAATTTCAAGAGTTTCTTTTTCTTTAGCAAGTACCCCCTCAGCCGTTACGTTGGCTTTCTTAGCTTCAGCAAGTTTAGTCTTAGCTACTTCCAAAGCCTTAGACTTGTCTGCTGCACTAGCCTTAGCCAAAGCAAGAGTTTCCTTAGCAGTCTGAAGAGAAGCCTGATCTGATTCAAGTTGAGTCTGAGCATCAGCCAACGCTTTTTCAAGACCTGGAATATCTACAGTACCCCCTACCAAATCATCCAAACGTTTCTGAGCACTAGCAAGGGCTTCCTTAGCAGTGTTATAAGCAGTCTCAGCAGTAACTACCTTAGCCTTAGCGTCTTGGTTAGCTTTTACTGCATTGTCATAGTTTGTTTGAGCTTTAGCAACAACTGCACTGTCCACAACTGTACGTTCAACGTCTTTATAGACTGGAGTTACAGTTTCTTTAGGGTTTTTAAGTGTTTGATAAGGGTTGCTAATAGCCTTACCATAAGCATTACCTAACACAGTATAAGTTTTCGGTGCACGGTCAACCATACCATTAAAAATATCTGTGAAACCAAGATCAACACCTGCCGTAGTAGAAGTACCCTTAAGACCTAAGACCGTCATGGCTAGATCAAAGTTCTCAGAAAACTTACCATCAACACCACCATAAGCTTCACCAAGATACCCCTGACCCTCAAAACCAAAGAGCTGATTACCCAAATTAGCAAAAATCTTAGCTTTCAACTCAGCCATAGTCTGCCTACGACCATCGTTGTTATCATAGTTTACGCTATTAGCAGGCTTTTGCCCAATAATAGTTGTATCTTCTGAGTCGGTACTCTTAACAGCGTTCATCAATGTCGTACCATTAACCTTCAAAGGATTGCTAGGGTTAGACATAGAATTCCAAAAACCATTAGCCTCTAGCTGAGCATTGTTCATACCTTTGTAATCTGGGAATACCTTGTTAAAGATAGAAGTCACTACCTTCTTAGCCTCAGCAACACTCTGTTCAGTTACAGTTACCAAGTTAGTACCCACTTTGAAGCGAACATCATTAAGCAACGCAGTGTAGAACAAAGCCAAATCAGTTAACTGACTATCAGAAAGATTGTTAACATCCAACTTAGTCGTAGCATCTGTGTTAGCGAAAGTGAAATCTCTGTTCTTAACCCAAGATTTATAGGTATCAGAAGAAGGTCCTGAGACATCATCTAGGCTGAATCCATATTTGCCACCCTTCTTGATAGCGTCCTTAACAGCCTGAACAGATCCCGTACCCTTAGCAAGGGCTTTAATGGCATCCAAATACTCCTGATTTACAACAATACCATTAGTATCTAATAAGTTAGAATAAGCAACACCCTTGTTTAGGGATACCCCATCAGCCGTAACAGCTGTGATTTCGCCTACCTTAACAGGCTCTACTACAACCTTACCCTTCTTAGCCTCATCAAGAGCAGACTTAGCAGAAATTTCCATCGCCTGAGTACCTTCTAGGTTTGCCTTAGCAGTATCATAAGCCTTAGAAGAGTTACTAAGAGTACCCTCAGCACTAGCTACAACAGATTTCTGGTCTTTGATTGCTTGTTCCTTGTTAGATACAGACAACTTAGCTGCCTCAAGAGAGTCCTTAGCAGATTTTACACTAGTAGTGCCCTCAGCAACCTTAGCAGTCAAATCCTTAACGTCCTGCTCCAACTTAGCAGTATCAGAGGTAGCTGAAAGAGCCTCTACTTTCTTCTCAGCATCAGCAACTGCACTCGCAGTTTTTTCAGCAGTTGACTCAGCTTTAGCAACTAAGCCTTTCTGAGCCTCAGCTTTGCTAGTAGCATCAGTAAGACTATTCTCAGCACTTGCCGTAGCTGTTGTAGCTTGAGTTAGGGTTTCTTGAGCTTTTGCTTGATCTGATTTAGCTTGTTCAACTACCTCAGGAGTAACTTTCTCAACCTCTGTAATTTGGTTATTCAAACCAGAAATAGTAGTGTTGTTATCAGCTACAGCCTTCTCAGCACCACTAACAACACCCTCTTGAGCGTTCAATGCCTGATTAGCTTGGTTAGCTACAACCTTAGCATCAGCAACTTGCTGAGCCGTAACTTCAGTAGTCTTTGCTACGGGGGCTGTTTCAGCCTTAGCGTCTTTCACAACTACTTCTACATTACCTGCAGTAGTATTAGCTGAGGTTGTTTCGTCTGCGTTTACAACAGATACCCCACCTAGTACCGATAGCGTTAGTACCGATACAACTGCACCAGTACGCAACTTCTTAATAGAGCCGTGACCCTGAACTTTGTCTTTAAACATGAATGTTTTCTCCTTTTTCATTAACTATCTTAAAAGACTGTTTCACTGGAATTATACCACACTATACAGTCTTTTGTATACTATTGATATATATTGTTCAGTCTCCTAAGGGTGGTAACTTTCATGAAGTAACCTTGTATGATGATAGAGAGGTATCGTCATGACAAATAATAATAGTTTAAAAGAGTTTGTAGCTAAACAAATCAGACATTTAAGGCTGGAAAAAGGACTAACACAAGAGTATCTAGCAGAAAAAGCCGATCTTGGCTTTAACTACATTTACCGTTTAGAAAGCAAACAGTTAAACGTTAAAATAGATACTATAGAGAAAATTATGAAGGCATTACAAGTTGATGTTAACACCTTTTTCAATGTAGAAACTCAAAATCGAGAAAATGAATTTAATCAACTTATTCAAGATATTGAAAATCTTCCTAAAGAAAAAAGAGAGCCTACAATTAAAGCTCTCAGAGATATAATAAAACAGATAGAGTAAGCTAAGTCGAAAATGACTTGGCTTTTTGTGTGCATTATTCTAGATAGTTGTCAAATCCATTTCGTGTTTGAACTGACTTTATGTATTGTTCTAAATTATCCCAATCCTCATATTCATCAACTATTTTAAAGAAATCCAATCGTTCAGCTACGTTGCAAAAAACTCTAAGATTATCTTCTGTCTCAAAAATCTTCTCAACTAGTGGGAGATAGTCTAAAGACTTCGATATAGTGTCAAACTTAGAAAAGATTTGATACAGGTCATCTCTTTTAGAAATATAGTTGTAAAAGAAACTATTCCAGACACTCCAAGAATAATCTGAAATTTGTGTTCCTTTACTTGGTTTATTTAGTCTATTTAAACTACTTTGAATAGATTTTTCCATTGATTCAGAAAATAGTTCCCTCGATAACACTCTCATGTCAAGCTTATCTAGCTTATTAGACAAGATTTCATCGACTTCTTTTATAGTCGCTTCATTTCCCTCTTCAATTTCTTTAGTAATTTGTTCAGCTAGATTTTCCAACAGTGTATTAGCTTCATTTGAAGTTTCAGAATCAAATGATGGAAAAATACTTAAGTAATTTACCCTTGATACATATTTTCCAGATAACAAATTTTCTACTGTTTTATCAGATACATGAAAATATCGAACTATATAAAGTATTTTAGCATTATAGTCGCCACTAATATTTTCTTTTTCCTTAAAAGCTTGAAAATCTTCTAATCGGTGCATTAGGTTTAAAGTAACAGTTACTAACATACGTTCTTCCATTTTTATTTTCATAAAAATATCTCCTAGTCAAATATATGGCTTCATCTTAACATACAAATCCAATATAATTCAATAGATGTTACACAACTTAGTGTAAAGCGCTTTCATTTTATTTTAAAATAAGTTAGTCACTTTCATTTAGTTATTATAGCAAGATGTATTAGTCAAAGGCATAAGTTAGGTAACAAAATATCGTCTAATTTTCTACAATAATAATGTGTGATAGCTATCTCACACATTATTATTTACCCAAACGGGTTAGAAAGAGGTGGCTTATGGAGGCTACACAAACTACAATTCAGGGGCGTCTAATCGGTGCATCAGAAGTAAAGGATTTTACTTCTGGTCTCAGCACTGGACAAACCCAACTAACTATTGGAGCACGCACCCCAGAGGGACGCTTTAGTCAAACCAATATCAAAGTTGATACAGTTAATGTATCGGACTTTACGTCTTTATTTGATGAGAAAGTAGAAATCATTCTTGAAAATGTTTCTATCAATGCATATACCAGTGGAAATCGTGCTGCGCTTTCAATAAAAGCTAAGTCTGCTTTTATTGAATTGGTTTAATGGATAATGGGGAGTATCTCCCCTTATCCTTATAAAGGAATTATTATATGTCGTTTATATCTTGGTTGATAATCTTATTTGCTGGATTTCTTTATTTAGCTCTTAGGGTAAGTGAAATTAGAGAAAAGCAGAAACAGGCTCAGGCGCTTCAGTTAAACCTTTCAACAATCACAGCAGATATTGAACAGGTAATTGAAAAAAGCGCCACTGTTTCAGGTCAAAAACTTCTTTTAGATAGTCGCAACATTCGATTCTTGCAAAGTAACGATGACAATAGCTCTCACCTTGTTAGTTTTCCAATTATGTTATCAAAGGATATTGATATCGATAATGAAGAAAGCTATGTTCAACAAGTCTTTTTAATAGAGTTTAACAAGTACCTAGCTAAATCTACAACCTATGAAAGCTGGTCAGACAAAGGGCAGTGGCTTTCTGTTACGCCTCAATTCGGAGAACGATTACGGTATAATGATCAGTATTGTCTAAATTTAGGAATTCGGTTTTCTTACACTTCTAAATAGGAGGATTAACAGATGAAATGTTTTCTTGATAAAAATCTAGCTGATTATGGGAACCATTTCTTCTGGGATATACCTGTTGAGCGTGTACCCCACGCTCTTTTGGTAGGTTCCAGTGGGTCAGGTAAGACTTTTGCGACTAAAATATTATTGGCTCGCTTTGCTCACACCTACCCAAGAGCCACGTTCCTAATCGGCGACTACAAGGCTGACTCGGATTTTGCCTTTTTAGACGGATGTAAAGGTTTTAAGCGTTTTGAAGAAGTCTCTGAGCTCCTTACTTTAGCATTATCAATTCTTGAAAACCGCCAAAAGGGAATGGATACCTCCAGAGAATTTGTCGTGATTTGCTTTGATGAGTTCAATGCATGGCAGAATAGTCTAGATAAAAAAGAGCGTGAACAAGCCATTAAAGATTATACTCGTCTTATCCAATTGGGACGTTCCTTCTCGATTTATGTCATTGTTTCCCAGCAAGATGCTCATAAATCTAGTCTGGGATTATCTCGTGATTCTATCGGTACAGTTATCGCACTCGGTAAATTATCTAAAGAGACAGTCGCCATGCTTTTTTCTGATGAAAAAGATGATATTGCTCGAAACAACTCCAGAGGTGTCGGCTACATGAAGATAGATGGTCAAAATAGTCGCCATATTCTTGTACCAAGTTACAACATGTCTCCTTTAGAAAATCTGATTCGAGAAGCTATTCAACGTTCAGACTGCTATTTTCTTGATGAAGAGGCTGTTGCCCCGTAGCTCAAAAGCGGAGGATCAGGCCTACAGCCTCGCCAGCTTTAGCTGGCTGTTATACGGGGGACATGTAATAACCCCCGTTCCATTGTCACCTAAATTCTTTGCTTTAGAAATCCCACTTTAGGGAAAGAACTTCTCTCTACTTTAAAAAGCTCTCAAATCAAGTCTTTTCGTACTTGATAAAACTTAGGGTGCTTATTCCTTGAAATAGTGGAATAATTAAAATATAGAAATTTCGCTACTCAAGCAATAGTTAACAAAAACAATCCTTACCGCCCTGTTAACTTTCACTCATTAGACGGACTGAAAGAAGGAGATTATGTCTTATAAAAATGAAATTGAAGAGTATCTTCAAAAAAACAATAACCGCAAGCCAGTCATTATGACCAGCGTTGATGAAGTAACGTTTGTTATAAAGCCCACGGAAGATACCGTAGGAGAATACCCAGATAATTGGTATCAAATTGCTTCATCTCTATCTGAGACAGTAGCAGAGAAACTATCTTTGCCAAAACTATTTGGAAAATACGCTCCCTTAAAAACGCCACCAGCAGGCTATACAGACGGCTTTACCTTTCAGCATCTCCCCTATTATTTTGCGATTGCGTGGCATCAAACTAATTTTACTATGGGTATCATCTTAAAATGGTCAGCATCAGCTTTGTCTCACTATAAAGCCACCTATCAAGACTATTACGGTGAAGCGATTGACGTTCACAATATCGCACAATTGCTATACGCTGATTATTATGATTTGCGCCTGTCTCGTATTGACCTTGCTGTTGACTACTTTAACTACCCAATGTCTGTCAATGACCTTTACCAAGGCCTAAAAAAAAGGCAATATATCGTCACGAATCACAAGGGGCGTAAGAACGTATCTAAAGTCAGCGCTCAAGAAGTAAACGGCCATGCACAAACCATTTATCTGGGCAGTAAGCAAAAAAATGTCAATTCTCTGTTACGTATTTACAATAAATACCAAGAGCAACTAGACAATCAAGGTCGTTACATGCACTTAACCAAATACTGCGATTCTTGGGTTCGTATGGAAGCCTCCTATAAAGGGACATACAGTAATCAAATTTTAGCCTTACTGCTTGAAGTTGATAGCCCTCAAGATTTGAGCAAGCTTATTGTCAATAAAATGATTGATAAGTACTGCTTTCATGATACAGAGTCTGGTAAGCCTTTGCCATTCACTAGTGACTTGCTTAAAGGATTCGGGAGCTTTCCAGAACTTGAATCTTTGAACTCTAGAAATAATGACCTACTAGCAACGATTTCATATTTAATGAAAGGGAGTGGGTTCTTTCCTCTTCTGAAAAAAGTTGAAGAAATTTGGGGAACACAAGCCCGCAATCACTTCATCATTAGACTAATTCAAGAGTATGAGACCAACTACACTCCAAATCCAGATGTAGGATTATGGTTAAATAAATTTGGAGCAGAACTTGAGAAACTCAATTTCAAAGACTTCCTTGAAGACGCTTTCCAAATTTTTTATCAAAAAAATAACATCACCCCTAAAGATTCCGCCAAGAAGCCAAAGAGTGATGCTACAAATTGAGAGATAGGCAGTAGCTTACCCCTACTGCTAGTATCTCATATTTCAATAAATTTTTCCAAAGAAAGTGAGACTAGTATGGCTAGTAATAATTTTGAATTAAAGCAAATTGGACACATGCTTCATACCATTATTGAGTTGCTAAAACACTTGAATAGTGAAAAGAGTATTTCAGGTATCTATACGCAAAAAGAACTTCTTTCCTTACTCAGTATTTCTCCCAACACACTTAAATCATGGGAAAACAAAGGTCTAAAACGATTAGAGCCGCCTATTGAGGGTACTAGGACAGTCTATTACCGTATAGATGATGTAATTGACTTTCTAAGCAGTAACTAGAAGAGAAATATGCTAAAATAGATGTATCAAAAAAGAAAGTGAGAAATACAATCTATTTTAGCTTTTTTCATCCTTCGATTGATTGAAGAGAGCAACCATGAATACAGAAAAAATTATCCATAAAGGAAAAAGCATTTTAAAGAGAACAAAGGACAATGGCGAGACTAGTTATTCAGCTAAAAGTATTTATTTAGGACTTGATTCTAAAACTGGAAAACCAGTCAAAACAACTATTACAGCTAAAACCTTACGTTCTTTAGACCGAAAAATCATACAAGCTAAAATTGATTTTGAAGAAAATGGTTCAACAAGGAAAGAAACTGTTAGTGTTACTACTTTATCAGACTTAGCAGAACTTTGGTTTTCAAATTACGAGACTTGGGTTAGTTCAGATAACACGCTAAACCGAGTAAGAAATTATCTTGATACCTATATACTTCCGAAATTTGGGCAGTATCAACCTGATAAAATTACTTCATCAGATATACAAAACTGGGTTAATCAACTAGCAAAAAAATCTAAAGAATCTGTGGATGCAGGTATCAAGAGAGCTGAAAAGGGTTCAGCTAAAGATTTTGGAGCTATTGCCCATAAATTAAGTGATATTTTTGATTTTGGAATAACACATTTTGAACTCAAATTTAACCCCGTTCAGTCTATCAAAATCCCACCAAAGCCCAAAAGCAACCAAAAACGTATTATGGTACTACATGATGACGATTTATCAATTTGGCTAAGTAAAGTTACCAGTCTCCCTAATACTAGAGCTAATCGTCGATTTAAAGTTATCTGCGATAGTTTACTTGCTTCAGGGATGCGAATAAATGAACTACTTGCTTTAACCATCTATGACCTTGATTTTGAAAGTTCCGAGATACTAGTCAGTAAAACACTTGTTTGGAAAAATGCAAAACCAAAACTGGGTTTGAAAGGCGAAGTCATTTGTAAAAATACTCCTAAATCTGACTCAGGTAACAGACGAATCGCTGTTCCGTACCAGATTATTGAAGAGCTTCAAAATTTCCATGATGAGATGAACCTCTATTTCAAGAAAAATGGTCTTCCAAAAAGTAAGTTAATCTTCCCTACTATTTATGGTAACTATATGTGTGATAGAAACGAACGTGCGACACTCAAAAAGCGATTGCGTGAAGCTAGTCTCCCAGATTATGGTTTCCACTTATTCCGCCATACTCACGCATCCATGATGTTGAATGCTGGAATGAATTGGAAAGAATTACAAGTTCGGATGGGGCACAAGTCAATCAAGACTACAATGGACATTTATGCCGAACTTGCTCCTAAAAATAAAACTCAAGCGGTAGATATTTATCTAAACAAAATAGCAGAGCTAACCCCTTAATCCCATAGCAACCTTTTTGGCAACCTTTGATAGTTTTATCAAAATCAACAACCCTTAAACGTTGATTTAATAAGGTTTCTAGCAACTAAAATAGATTTTAAGTATTCCTTACTGAGGTGAAATAGGGATTCACTACACGTCAATAGATGTGAGAAACCTTGATTTAAAGCGATTTTTGAAATTCTAAATTTCACTACATTGCAATATAAATCAACCGAATCACTACCTTTTTCACTACCTTTTTTGAAATAAAAATAATGATTCGGATATGTAAAAGAAGAGGAGCTTTAGTGTGAAGTTCCTCTTTTTTATTTGTTCTTTTACTTACAAATTGTAAGACCTGGTTTGACAAGGTTTTATTTAAATAATTTGAGAACAGCTTTATATCAATTCTTAGCAAATCCTATACGACTTTTTTATTTTAAAAAAACTTGTATAAGTTTTATTGAATAAGGGGAATCAACTCAAATAATTAGGTTTCCTTCTAAATTATTAATATTAACTTCCTTTGTACATAGAACACAATAGATGAGTACAGAAGTCAATTATAAAAAGGATGCCGATATGCATATGATATAGCAAATCGTTGCTTACTTTTTTTGTACTTAGGATAAGACTCAGTCTACAAGCTTATATATTGTTTTGAATAATTCTACAAACGATCCAAAATCTACTAATTATCAAGACTTATTCTATGATTTTTGATATCACCAGAAATTTTTATTTAAAAGTATGCCCTTTTATAGCTCTATAATTTCTGTAGTGGGTAAAACCACAGTGGAGATTATAAAGCTTTTTGTGTACCCTCAAAAAGCCCCATAAGAACTATAATGAAAAGCGACGAAACTACCATTAGGAAGAACTTATGAGACTTATTAAGAATACCACAGAATTAATCGGAATTA